>JAYYZV010000020.1:0-81442 GCA_036339975.1 Pseudomonadota bacterium
ATTGATGTGACCGGTTTCCGTAATAGCTTTTGCCCAGTCGGTATCAGTACGTACCCAGACAGTTGTCATCCCAAGTTCCGCCGCGGGTTCCAGATTGCGGGGGATGTCTTCGACCATTGCGGCGCACATCGGATCGATGTCATGCAGTTCGCAAAGACGCCGATAGGATTCGATCGCAGGTTTCGGAATATAATCCGCATCGTTTATATCGAACACACCGTTGAAATTATCCGAGATGCCGATCCGTTCCATCACGTCGCGGGTGTGTTTGGTGAATGCGTTTGTATAGATGAATTTCCGGCCATCAAGATTGGTCAAGGCGTCGGCGAGGGAAGGGTTGGGTGTTACCTCGTTGAGATCGATTTGAGACAGATGGTCGATGTATTCTTGTGGGTTGAGTCCGTGCTCGACCATCAGTCCCCGAAGGGTGAGGCCGTAGGTGTGGAAATAACCTTTCTGAATGCGTCTCGCTTCCACTCGGTCAACACCCAAGAAATCTGCGATAAACGATCCCATTAAATCGTCGATCTGTGCCAGCATCGCCGGGGTGGTCCGGTATAGCGTGTTGTCTAGGTCGAAGATCCAGGATTCGATATGGGGCATGCTAATGGATGGTGAAGTGTCTGACATTCAGGAAATTTGGTCCTACGGAGTATATGACGCAAGGGTATCGCCCTAGTGTTTTTGTACTAGATCAGCCCTTTTTTGCCCGGATCATCGTCCCGGCGCCGTGTTCGGTAAAGACTTCGAGCAAAAGGGCGTGCGGGACGCGGCCATCCATAATCACTGATGCTTCGACGCCGTCTTTTACGGCGTCAAGGCAGGTTTCTATCTTGGGAATCATGCCTCCCGAAATCGTGCCATTTTTGATCAAAGTGCGCGCCTGCCGTGCAGTGATATTAGTGATCAGGTCGCCTTTATTGTCGAGGACGCCTGCGACGTCCGTCAGCATTAGCAGTCGGGTCGCGCCAATGGCCCCGGCGATGGCGCCGGCGGCAGTATCCGCGTTGATATTGTATGTAGTTCCGTGCGTGCCAATGCCGAGCGGTGCGATCACCGGTATCATGTGAGAGCTAGCTAGTGTATCAAGTACCTTGGTGTTGATGGCGTAGGGTTCGCCAACAAACCCTAGGTCCACCGCTTTCTCGATATTTGAATCCGTCTGTCGTTTGTGTTTCAGCTTACGGGCCTGAATAAGGTTGCCATCCTTCCCGGAAATACCCACGGCTGTGCCACCGGCATCGTTGATGGCGGTAACAACTTCCTTGTTGATGGACCCTGCCAGAACCATCTCGACGATCTCCACGGTGCGCTTGTCGGTCACACGCAAGCCGTCGATAAATTCGCTTTCGATCTTCATTTGCCTAAGCATGGCTCCGATCTGCGGCCCGCCTCCATGGACAATTACCGGGTTGATTCCAACTTGTTTTAAGAGTGCGATATCGCTGGCGAACTGTTCGGCGAGTTTTTCGTCGCCCATAGCGTGCCCGCCGTATTTTATGACAAAAGTCTTGCCCCCGAATTCTTGAAGATAGGGTAGAGCTTCGGTCAGTGTTTCCACTGTACGCAGTAGCGCCTTGAGCTCGAAAGTACTCTTGCTATCGATCTTTTTGTTTTGTGCCATCGCAATTTCTCGGGCAAACGCGTCCGCAGACGCAATGTAAGTGTCCGCGTTTAGCGGATATCGGCCATCATTGCCAGTTCTGTGCGTAATACATCCAGTCCTTCGTTCTTCACCGAACTGGTTTGTAGGATCGTCGGATGGGCAGCGACATGCCTTGCAATCTTGCCGGCCGTCGTGCCGGCCAGATTGGTCAACTCGTTGGGTTTTACCTTGTCACACTTGGTCAAGATGACTTGATAGGACACCGCCGCTTCATCAAGGTCTTTCATCACGTCTATGTCTTTATCCTTCAGGCCATGTCGCGCATCAATCAGCAGACAAACGCGTCGCAGAGACGGTCGGCCACGAAGGTAATCGAATATTAGCTGCGTCCACCGTCTGATTTCGAATTTTGACGCCTTCGCGTATCCGTACCCGGGCAAATCCGCTAGCATCAAAGCTTCCTGTAGCTGAAAGAAGTTGATTTGCTGAGTTCGTCCGGGCGTGTTTGATGTGCGGGCGAGCGTTTTTCGGCCGGTTAGCGCGTTGATTAGGCTGGATTTTCCCACGTTTGAGCGGCCGACGAAGGCGATCTCCGGCAAGATAGCATCTGGCACGCCGTCGAAATTAACGGCGCCAGAGATGAACACACAATCCTGTGCAAACAGCCAACGGCCGCTCTCAAGCTGTTTCGGGTCGAGTTCCTGTGCGTCTGGTACATCTGTCATGACCAGGGTTCCGTCGGTTGATGTCAACGGCGTTTGCGCTGGCGCCGGGTCTTACCCTTTGCCTTGGCTTTCGCTCTAGCTTTCGTAGGTTTCGGTTTGCCCGCCGGCTTGTTGCCTTCGTCTTCCTTTCCGCGGTTTCCGCGGGGTGGCGCTTTGGGTGGTTCTTCGTTGATGGCTTCGCCTGAAGCGGATACTCCCATCTGACGCATGATGAGCCACTGTTGGGCGATCGACAGCGTGTTGTTCCACGCCCAGTATATCACCAGACCTGCGGGAAAGCCCCCAAGTAGAAACGTGAACACTATTGGCAGCACCATGAAAATTTTAGCCTGCATCGGGTCTGCGGGTTGAGGGTTCAGCTTTTGCTGTAGGAACATCGTCAGACCCATAATGATCGGCCATATACCTATATTGGCAATAGAAAGTGCCTGCGGTACGTCCCAGGGCACGAGACCGAACAAAATAAGGATGCCTAGGGGGTCGGGCGCCGAAAGATCTTGAATCCAACCAAAAAACGGGGCATGGCGCATTTCGATGGTGACGAATAAGACCTTGTAGAGTGCAAAAAATACCGGGATCTGTATCAGGATGGGGAAGCAACCTGACATCGGATTCGCCCCTTCCTTCTTGTAGAGTTCCATCATTGCTTGGTTCTGACGTTGACGGTCATCTTTATGGCGATCCCGAATTTCGACCATCTTCGGCTGCAGTTTCTTTAGCCTGCTCATTGACCGATAGGACTTATTCGCAAGCGGAAAGAAGGCAATTTTAATCAGGACTGTAAGCAACAGAATAGCGAGTCCGAAATTTCCTAGGATGCGGTTAAAGTATTCGATCGCGTAAAAAATTGGCTTGGTTAGATAGTAGAACCAACCGAAATCAACCAATTTGTCGAAGACAGGCAGACCGAGATCGTCGCGATAGGCATCCAGTAACTTGACTTCCTTTGCACCAGCAAAAAGGCGCGTACGGTATTCCCCCGTCTGTCCGGGCGCTAGCACGTTCGCTGAGGCGAGATAATCGGCCTGATACTTCTCTTTACCGCCCCGTGGTGCGCTGTGCACCCAGCGGCCCTTGTTCTCCGTCTTTTGGTCGGGCACAAGCGCAGTCGCGAAATATTTTGCGGTAATTCCGATCCAATTGGTCTGGCCGTCTGGGGCGACCAGCCCGTCGTCCTCGTCTTGGAGAGAGCTATAGCTCTCCTCTAATAATGTGCTGTTAAAAGCGCCCGTCATGCCTTCATGTAAAATCCAGAAGCCGGAGGTCTCGGGCGTACCGGTTAGCGAAATAAGTCCGTAAGGATTGAGCGTTAGGGACCTGTCGCTGCCGTTCCTTACTTTCTGGTGGACGGAGAACATGAAGTTCTTATCGAGCGAGACAGTCTGGATGAATTCCACGCCCTGCCGATTTGTCCAGCGAAGGGTGACCGGCGTTTCAACAGAAAGAGTTTCTCTGTCGGCAGTCCAGATTGTATCGGCATCCGGCACCGTCATGCCGGCTGTCTGAGAGACCCATCCGAATTGTGCATAGTGTGGCTCTGAGGTGCCCAGAGGTGATAGCAGAACTATATTCGGGCTGTCCTTGTTGATTGTTTGTCGATAGTTCAGCAGCGTCAGGTCATCTATCAGTGCGCCTTTTAGGCGAACCGACCCGATCACTCGGTCGGTCATAATCTTGACCCGGGCAAAAGCGTTGATAACTTTTTCGCGAGCTATCTTCGGCACTACGGCCGGCTGACCTGCAACCGGGGCGTTGGCGCCGGCTGTCGGTGACGCGCCAGGTACCCCCGGTACATTCGCCGCCGGCGGAATGCCGCCGGGTGAAGCAGGTTGACTAGCTTCCTGAGCTTTTTGCGCTTCACGTACCGCGCGCTCGTTTTCGAGTCGTGGCGCTTCAAAGAAGACCTGGAAGGCAAGTAGGATCGATACGCTGAGCACAATCGCCATGATGAGGTTGCGTTGGTCCATGATCTAGCGCCTGTCTTTTTCCGGCACGGGATCTTCCCCGCCGCTGCCGCCCCATGGATGGCACCTCGCGATCCGCTTTAGTGCAAGCCATCCGCCCCGCGCGACCCCATGCTTGTGGACGGCCTCGATAGCGTAGCTTGAGCAGGTCGGATGGAACCGGCAGGTTGGCGGCAACACCGGTGATATAAAGATTTGGTATCCGCGCGTGACGCAGATCGCCACATTACCGGGTAGTCGTCTAAGTTGATCCATGCCGTACCATTATCTCATTCGCCGAGTCCGGGGGTGTCGTGTTCGTTATTACACTCGCGCAACGGGCCGAGCTTTTCAAGACCTGTTTTTAGGTCTTTTTTCAGATTTTTAAAATCACGAGAATTGGTATCCTTTCGCCCAATTAGAACGTAGTCGTACCCTGTTGACGCCGCATAAGGTAATATTTCTTCCGCCACCATCCGCATCCGTCTGCGTGCACGGTTCCGGACTACAGCGTTTCCTACACGTTTGCTTACCGTAAGTCCGTAACGTGGCATGCCCGATACCGCTCGATCCTCGGGAGGCTGCGGAGCCACCTGGAGTACGATCCCGGGTGCCGCCCATTTGCGTTTTGCCGCAGCAACTCTGAGAAACTGTCGCCGGGATTTCAGGCGCTCTAACATCGCGCCTACGCAATCAGGCAGACAGACGCTTACGACCCTTGGCGCGACGACGGGACAGAACCCGACGACCGCCGACGGTTTGCTTGCGCGAACGAAAGCCGTGCCGGCGTTTGCGAACGAGGACGCTGGGCTGGAATGTACGTTTCAAGGCTTTCTCCGGCTTTAATCTGGTCGAAAAACTGGCCCGCTGTATAAAGTTTCGGGCCTTTTAAGTCAACGAAACTGAGACATCGTCCCAACATAGTTAAATATGGCCTCCACGTTTTATTAGGGATGGCTCGCCCAATTGTTCCCTGCAAAAATGCGGATATTCGTCTGCGTGCGGTATTTGCCAACTCTGCATTGAAAGCGGAAACGCAGTAAGGTGACGCGCTATACTTACATGCCGTCTCACGACGGTATCGTGTATTAGGAAAACCCGTTAAGGGGTAAAAATGGCAGAAACGGGCTCGAAAGATACCTCCGGTGCTGAAAAGAAACCCGTATTTCCTATCAGGCGGATCGTACCATTGTTGCTGCTGGCTGCTGGTCTGGCCGGGTTTTTCATCTTCGGTCTGAACAAATATTTTTCTCTCGATGTGCTGAAAACTCACAGGGAAAGTTGCCAGTTCTGGGTTAAAAATTACGGTGCCGTGGCGCCGGTGGTCTTTATGCTGATTTATTCGCTCGCGGTGGCTTTTTCTGTCCCGGGGGCGGCCTTCGTCACCATTGCTGCTGGTTTCATATTTGGTCCGTATTTTGGCACCATTTACGCAGTAATCGGCGCTACAATCGGTGCAGTGATTGTTTTTCTTGCGGCTAAATACGCTCTCGGAGCCATATTGCGACCGAAAGCCTACCCCGCGTTAAAACGTATGGAGGCGGGTTTCCGCGAAAACGAAATAAGTTATATGCTTGTTCTCCGGCTTATTCCTTTATTTCCATTCTGTCTGGTCAATTTGGTGCCTGCGTTCCTTGGAGTTAGTCTTCGTAGCTATACGATAGGAACCGTAATCGGCATTATCCCTGGCGCGTTCGTTTATGCGTTGGTTGGCGCCGGCGCCGGTGAAATACTAGATGCTGGTGGCGACTTGAAACTCGGCATTATCTCCGACGCCCGTTTTTTTGCCCCTATTTTGGGGCTCGCGTTTCTCGCGTGCCTTCCGGTTTTGTACAAGAAGTTGAGAGGGCACAAAGTCCTCAAATCGAAATAACTGGCTATCCCCCTGTATAAAGGTGTCAAAATGACAGAGGAAATTATTACTGATATCTGCGTGATTGGCGGCGGGTCTGGCGGTTTGACCCTAGCTGCCGGTGCTTCGCAATTGGGGGCGGAGGTTGTTCTCGTCGAAGGTGGAAGGATGGGTGGGGATTGCCTGAATTATGGATGCATACCATCCAAATCGTTGATTGCGGCCGCTAATGCGGCAAACACTATGAGGTCGTCAGGCAGGTTTGGGATCGACGCATGCGAGCCCAATATCAATTTCAGAAACGTCCATAATCATGTTCAGAGTGTCATAGCTGCTATTGCGCCGAATGACTCCGTCGAGCGATTTGGAGGTCTCGGGGTCAAAGTCATAGAAGCTCAAGGCAGATTTATCGGGACGACGACGGTTCAGGCGGGTGATACCACCGTCAAAGCGAAACGCATCGTAGTTTCAACCGGATCGTACCCAGAGGTTCCGCCAATACCGGGTCTCGATGCGGTACCGTACTTGACAACAGAAACAATTTTCGGCCGGACCGAAGAGCCATCAAAACTGATGATTATCGGCGGCGGGAACACTGGCATCGAACTCGCTCAGGCACATCGTAGGTTGGGATGTGAGGTCACAATCCTCGATATCGCCAAAACCCTGAACAATGACGATCCGGAACTTACCGAAGTTGTGCGCATGCAGATGCGAAGAGAAGGTGTGGTAATACGAGAGGAAATCGAGATTCTCAGTGTCGAGAGGGACGGCGAAGGCATCGTCGTAAACATCCGCGATAACGAGACAGAGGAACGTGTGGCTGGTACGGACCTATTGGTGGCTGCCGGCCGCCTGCCCTGTCTGGCTGGTCTAAATCTGGAGGCCGCGGGTATCGAATACACTCGGCGAGGCATCAAGGTCGATGAACGCCTGCGCACGTCGAACAAGAAAGTGTTCGCCATCGGTGATGCCGCCGGTAGCTTTCAGTTTACGCATGTCGCTGGCTATCACGCGGGGGTCGTTATACGGAATGCACTATTCCGTTTACCCACCAAAGTTGACTACTCCGCGCTATCCTGGGTCACCTATACGGATCCGGAACTGGCCCATGTCGGCATGACGGAAAAGCAGGCACGGGAACAGTACGGCGAAATCCGCGTGCTGCGTCATGCATTTTCTGAAAACGACCGCGCCCAGGTGGAACGCAATACCGACGGTTTTGCCAAGATCATAACCACTGCAAAGGGAGTCGTTGTTGGCGCATCGATCGTCGGTCCAAGCGCGGGCGAGCTAATCCAGCCTTGGATTTTGGCTATACAGAACAAGACGAAGATTGGCGCTATCGCCCGGTTGATCATTCCCTATCCGACGCTCGGCGAAGTGAACAAGCGGGCTGCGGGCAGTTTCTACACGCCAAGGCTGTTTAGCGAACAAACGAAAAAAATTATCCGATTTCTTCTAAAATTAGGGTGATGTACTTGTGGCGGCAAAATACGAATGCGAGTGTTGCAGCTGATCATGTTCTCCTATCTGAATAAGTTGGTTCCGCATGGGAGTGTCTATGAGTCGATCGTTGCACCTACCCGCGTGAGCGGCTATTTAATAAATGACAGAAAGCAATTCCAGCGGAACATATCATGACTAATTTTTCGAACTGGGTTCTCGGTTTTTGTGCCGCTGTGATGGGCGTTGGGGGGCTGTTTGTTGCCTCGCATGTTGGACACGGTGTCGGTTACTACGGCGGGCTCGCTATATTTTTGTTCGCCGTATTCTTCGTGTTTTTTATCATCCGCACGACCCTAGACCATGAAGAAGGGGGTCACTGAATTTTAGTTCGTGCCGACACTCATCAGGCGGGCGAGCCATAACGCGGTTACACCACCGGCCGCTGACAATAATATCATCGTATAAAATGCGTTGCCGCCGTATCCTTCGTAAAGCCAACCCGTCACCAACATCATTAACCCCATAATCAGGCCAATGGCAAAGCCCGAATATAGGCTTTGCGCTGAGGCGGACATTTGTTCGGGTACGGTTTGGAGCATGTGATGTATTGCTGCCAGATGTGCTGCACCAAAAGTTAGGCCATGCAGCCACTGGGTCGCGATTAGGATCGTCAGGTCGGTAGTGCTGGCGAGGATCGTCCAGCGCAAGCCTCCTGCCATAGCGGCTATCCACATCAGCTTGATAGGGCTAAGCCGCGCAACCACGGCGCCTGAAAACGCGAACAGGATTATCTCGGCGGCTACTCCCTCGGCCCAAAGGGCGCCGATTAAGTAGTCTGATATGCCCGCCGTCCGCCAATGAATTGTTCCGAAGACGTATAGAACAGCGTGACTAGATTGGAGCAGACTGACGGCAGCGATGAATACAACAAATTGCTTCTGGCGCATCAGCGCAAAGGCAGGGATGCGGACGTCGGAAATTTTTCCGGAAATCCGGGCTGGCCTACCTGGTAAACCAAGAGCCGCGACGAATGCTGCTATCATCGCGGCCACGATCATCCAAAGGATCGCGGCATCTCCGGTTCTTTCAATCACCCAGCCGCCGGCGTAGGCGGCTAGAATAAAAGTTATAGACCCCCAGAGACGTGCCTGGCCGTAATCAAAGCCGTGCTCGACTGAGGCGCGCGATGCCATGTTTTCACCCAGAGGAATCAGCGCCATGAACATGGCGCTTGCCACCAAGTTAACGGAGAACAGCATCCAGAAACCATCGGCAATACCGAACAGCCCGTAAGTGATCAGCCCGCCGCCAGCAGAAATCAATATGATTTTCTTATGGGCACCTGACCGGTCCGCAAAATGGGCGATAAAGGGATTCGCGAAGGCTCGTATCCAAACGCCTACTGACAGGATGACGCTGATTTCTGTGGCATCAAGCCCGCGAAATTTAAGCCACGCAGGCCAAAAGGGTAAGTGAATGCCAACGGCAAGAAAAATGGCGGCATAATATAGGGAAAACCGTTTAGCCATGATGGATCAGGTGTAGCATGCAGCCGTCAAATCGATATCGCTATTCATAGCAAAAATGTTACAGCGGAATAGTGCTTCCGGTCGGCTTCGGATTAATTTATTCGTATCTTATCTAATACCTTATATCTTTCCTGCACCTAGCCTAGATCGGCAGCGTCGTCCATGCTATCGGACAGAAACAAAAAACGGATGAGAGGCAGACATGTCAGCCAAGACGATTAATGTCGGTAGTGTCGCGGAGGCTTACCTTACGGTACTTAAGGATCGGGAAGTTGACTATCTGTTCGGTAATGCCGGTACCGATTTTCCGTCGATTATCGAAGGCCTCTCCAAATCCCTGACCGGTGAGGGCGTTGCGCCTACTCCGGTGACCGTTCCGCATGAAAATCTCGGGGTCGCGATGGCCCACGGGTACTATATAGCGACGGGTCGATTGGCGGCGGTAATGGTGCACGTGAACGTCGGGACCGCTAACGCGATTTGTGGCATCATGAATGCTGCCCGCGAGAACGTTCCCATTCTTATGACGTCGGGTCGGACTCCTCTGACCGAGGAAGGTTTTGAAGGTTCCCGATCGCTGTTTATTCACTGGGGCCAAGAGATGTTTGATCAGGCATCTACGTTGCGGGAAATGGTTAAGTGGGATTATGAACTCCGCAACGCTAAACAGGTTGAAACCATTGTCGATCGCGCCGTCAATGTAGCTATGACAGAGCCCCGCGGCCCGGTCTACCTGTCGCTGCCGCGTGAAATCCTTGCCGAGAACCCGGGTGAATTCACCTACCAGTCGCCGTCTCGCCGCGTCGCAGCCCGAGGCGCTGCTGCCGACCCCTCTGCACTTGACGAGGCGGCGGAAATCCTCGCATCTGCAGAAAACCCTTTGATCATTACGGCTAGTATGGGCCAGAACCGCGCAGCAGTGCCAAGGCTGGAATCCCTCGCCGAGAGGTTTGCGCTCCCCGTAATTACCTACCGGCCTCGCTACGTGAACATCTCATCCGACCATCCAATGCATATTGGGTATGAGCCGGGTGCGTATCTGCCCAATGTAGATGCGGTGTTAGTACTAGATTGCGACGTGCCTTGGATTCCATCTCTTCACAAATTGAACCCGGATGCGAAGGTCGTGCATCTTGGTGTCGACCCGCTCTATGAGAACTATCCGGTACGCGGCTTTCCTTGTGATCTCGGTATTCGCGGCAGTGCTGTTACCGCCTTGCCGCAACTTGAGGAAGCCATGGCGACCCGAGAAAAATCTGCCAAGAATAGGATAGACACACGACGGAAAAAGATTCTGTCCATCAAGGCGGATCAGGCTGCTGCAAGTCAGGCACGTGTTGAAAAAATTGCCTCCGGTGGGGGTGCCATGGATACCGCTTGGGTGGCGCATTGCCTTAGCCAACTTAAGGAGGAGGACGATATATTGGTATCCGAGTCGCAGCTGGCGCTGGCTAATCTTGGACTGCGAAAACCGGGAACATTCTTTGGAACCGGCCCTGCTGGCGGCCTCGGCTGGGGTCTGGGCGCTGGACTCGGCGTAAAACTTGGTCAGAAGGAAAAGCGAATCTGGAACGTAGTTGGCGATGGGTCTTATATGTTCGGTAATCCGACGCCTGCACATTTCGTGTCGGCCGCATATGATTTGCCGGTACTTACCGTAATTATGAACAACAAAATGTGGGGGTCCGTTCGCAAGGCGACACTCGGTCTCTATCCCGAGGGGGCGGCTTCCAGCGCAAATCAGGCGCCACTGACCTATCTCGACCCGGCGCCGGAATACCATAAGGTCGTTGAGGCTTCTGATGGCTATGGAGAAGAGGTAAAGGACCCCGGCGAACTGCCCGCGGCTCTTGAGCGGGGGATCAAGGCGGTCGACGTCGAGGGGAGGACTGCGGTCATCAACGTCCACACAACGTATGACGATTTGGCCGCTAAGGCTGATGCGGTTCGCTGATGTCTTTTCCGGCCGGTGCACTTAATGCGCAGTTAGATAAACTCACTACGCATCCCTTCTACAAGGGCCGGGTGCCTTCGTTTGTCTCTGACGCCGAAGAATTTGCTGCCAACGTCCCGCTGATGGGTAGGTCCGATCTTGTTGCCGAAATGACTAAGTCCGGCTACGGCGCATTCGGAGGGAGCGACCCGGTCCGTATTAATTTGAGCCCAATGGGATCATCGCTGATACCCGCTATGCAAACGGCGGGAGATGTCGCTAACTTGATTACTGCGGCGCGTTCGCACCTTGACGCTTGCGGAATAGGGCCTGGCGACGTATGCGCGGTGACTTTCGGCTATCATATGTTCGTAGCCGGGTTGTTTTATCAATCGCAAATGGAAGCACATGGCGTAGCCTGCATTCCGATCGGCCCCGGAGAGGCTGAGCGAACTGTCGAAATCTGCGCCCAGCATAATGTTACGGTGTTAGCCGGTAACCCGTCTTTTGCGTTAAAACTAATTGAGGCAGGACTTAAGGCCCCCAAGGTATTCTTCGCTGGTGGCGAGGCATTTACTGGAAATCCAACGCTGTATGGGGCAGTGAGGTCGGCGATGCCAGACACGATGCTGGTAGATTCGTTCTCACTGTCTGAGTTTCTGCCTGTCGCGCGCACATTTCCCCAGGGCGAAGGAGTGCATATTTTTGATGAACTGGTCTATGCGGAAGTGATTGACCCGAGCACAGGCGAACCTGTCGTCGATGGTGAAAGGGGTGAACTGGTGCTGACGCATTTGAAAAAGGAGGCGCAGCCCTTATTGAGGTACCGCACTGGCGATTTGACCGTGCGACAGACCACGGCGCCGCTTCATGGCCGTACGGTCAATTTGCCGCGTGTTGTGTTTGGCCGCACAGATGACATGGTCAAGGTCAAAGGCGTCAAGGTATATCCGTCGGAAATTCGCAGCGTATTGTTGGGTATAGACGGTCCTACGGGCAGCTACCGCCTGACGGTGTCAGCTAGGGAAGGTGGTGGCGACCGCCTCACACTGGCTCTGGAGGGCGCCGGTAGTGATGACGTTAAGGAAGAAATTGCCCGTCGGTTCAGGAGCCAAACATTGATTTCTGTCGACGAAATAAAATTCGAAGAAGAAATAGAACCGGGTCCGACGGTCATCGATACCCGGGCATGAATAACTAGGAAAAACATTATGAGCGAGTCTAAGTGGCGTCTGATTGTTGACAGAAATTCCTATGCCGATTTTTCGGTGTCCGTTTCACCCGCCGTGGAGAGGGCTGTTGTGACTGGCGACGTGCCACCAACCATTTTTCTCAACATCTTCGATCAGGACTCGATCACCATCGGCGTAAACGAAGACCCGGAGCAGGTCTTGGACCTAAACTTCTGCCGTGACAACAATATTGATTTCAGGCGTCGGGTGAACGGCGGCGGCGCGATCTATACCGGCACGGGGTCTGCCTTCATGGTTTACTTCGTGCCAACATCTCATCCCGATGTACCCGAAACGACGGCGGAGGCGTTTCCGAAAATTTTAACGGCATTCGCTGAAACCCTGACCGAACAGTTCGGTTTTCCAGCCCAATATCGCCCGCTAAACGATGTACAAGTTGAAGGCCGTAAACTGGTACCTACTTCGCTAAAAATCGAGAACGGGGTGATGACGTTCCGTTTCGTTGTGAATGTAAAGGAAATGAATACCGAGATCGCCGGGGCGGCGATGCCGATGCCGCCCGAAAAGGTGCAGGACAAGGTGCACAAGGACCTTCAGTCGCGCTTCACCTGCCTAGAACGTGAAGCAGGCTGCGCAATTTCGGCTGAGGACCTAGAACAAATGGCGCGCGCCGCCGTTGCCCATGCTTTCAGCGGTACTGAGCTCGAATTTGGTGGATTGACAGATGTGGAACGCAAATACGCCGAAGAATTCCGCGCTGAGTACGATAATGACGGATGGTTGTTCGGAAAATCTGAACGCAACCGGTTTCGCTCCAATATGCAGGCCGGTGATACCGTGGGGTACGGTCGAGAAAAGGCGGTCGGTGGCATGTTATGGGCAACACTCGCTGTCCGCGATGGCAAGATTTTTCATGCCATCTTGAATGGCGACTGGCACCCACGTCCGATAGATGCCGTGGGCTGGCTGGAAGATGCTTTGGTAGGTGTTGATGCGACTGAAGACGCGGTGCGCGACGCGGTGACATCCTTCATGGCACGGGATGACGTGGAATTCGCAAGCGTCGAAATCGCCAATCTGATGGCGGCGTTTGGAAAAGCGCTGTCAGCCCAGAAACGGGTCGGTTGACCTGAACCCGGGTGCTCTTTCTGCCGATGGCGGCGCCTATCTTCTGTATTTCAGTGTACGAGAACCGGTCGTCCTGCCTATTTTACGGCTGAACAACCCTTCGCTTGATTGCGGCACGTATGTATATGCCGGTAGCGCCTACGGTCCCGGCGGAATCCGGGCCCGGGTGTCCCGCCATCTTCGCATCGAAAAGAAGCCTCATTGGCATGTGGATTATCTTAGTACCTGTGTCGCCTGTGCCCGCGTCGAGGTGTTTCCCGGCGGCAACGAGTGCGACTTGGTCTTGGATCTCCTCCGCTTGGGTGGGGACACCCCAATTTCAGCATACGGCAGCACGGACTGCAAATTCTGCGAGGCGCATCTCGTTCGCCTTGCCGGTTGATAGCAAAACGGCAATAGTGCCGCCGGGACAAACAGGGAAAGTGAGTAGATGGGTGCCGTAAATATATACTGTCGGGATGACGGCGTCGCGCGTATTGCGATTAATCGGCCCGACAAGCGAAACGCGCTGAACGACGAAGTCAGGTCCACTCTGATCGCCGAACTTCCGGGTCTGCTGCGCGACGAAGCGGTGCACGCACTGGTCCTTACTGGCGAAGGCGGACATTTCTGCGCTGGCGGTGATATTGGGAGTATGAAAGGACTCGATTCTAGGGGTGCCCGGGCTCGGATGAAAGACAATCACACGATCGTTCGTCTGATCGCAGAGTCCGAAAAGCCGATAGTGACGGCTATCGAGGGGTTCGCCGTTGGTGCCGGCGCCGGGTTGGCCATGCTCGGCGATACGGCGGTTGTGGCCGAAGGTGGTACTATTGGGTTTCCCTTCTTCCGCGTCGGCTTGATTCCAGATTACGGTATTCTCCATACGCTGCCGCGCCGTTCGGGCGGCGCCAAGGCCCGGCAACTTTTACTTTACGCGCAGATGGTGAAGGCGCCTGATGCCGTGCGGTGGGGACTGGCAGACGAACTGGTTCCCGACGGCAAGGCCGAGGAAACCGCTATTGAGCGGGCTTTATCCTTGGCGCAGATGCCGCCCTTCGCCTTTGCCATTGCTAAGCAACAGCTTGGTTTGGCACCAGTGAAATTGGATGAAGCACTTGAAATGGAAGCGCTGGCACAGGCAGGGTGTTTCGGTGCTGATGAATTTCTCGAAGGGTCGGCCGCATTTCTAGAAAAGCGTAGCCCCGTGTTTCGGAAATAACCGATGTTTCCTCAAAAGTTTCGTACGCGGATTACCGACTTGTTCGGGATTCAGCATCCCATCGTCTGCGGCGGAATGATGTGGTTGGCGGACGCCGAATATGTGTCTGCGGTTGCCCGTTCGGGTGGGATCGGTTTCATAACGCCACGCTCCTTTCCCACGCCGGCGGACTTTCGTGAGCAAATTCGGAAGGCGCATGATCAGTCGGATGGCAAACCCTTTGGAGTTAATCTCTATATTTCCGCCCAGCCAGAGTCCAATGAGTTATTGCAGACGTTTCTGGATATTTCCATCGACGAAGGCGTGAAATTCGTCGAGACGGCAGGTTTTTCTCCCAAAGAGTTCATCCCCAAGATTAAGGATGCCGGCATAACGGTGATGCACAAGTGCACTACGGTGCGTCACGCATTGTCGGCCCAGAAAGCGGGTGTCGATGCGATTGCGATCCTTGGCGCAGAAGCTGGTGGTCATCCTGGCATGGATATGATTGGCACGATGGTGCAGGGGGCGATCGTGCCGCGAGAACTAGACGTCCCGGTCGTGCTTGCGGGCGGTATGGGTACCGGACGTCAATTGTTAGCATGTCTATCACTGGGCGCTGAAGGTATGTTGGTTGCCACACGTATGGTGGTTGCGGAAGAAATCTGGGCGCATGAAAACTATAAAAAACGTCTGGCGGAGCTGGGCCCCGATGGTACGAGGATCATCATGTCGATTTTTGGTGACAACTCGCGCGTTATCGACAATGCGTCCACCGATGCGGTGCTGGCTCTCGAGGCTGAGGGTAATACCGATTATGAGGCCTACCGTCCCCATGTGAAGGGGACTTTGCAGAGAGAAGCCTATGAGAACGGCGACTGGACCAACGGGACCATGTCCATCGGCCAGTCGGTCGCTTTTGCTGGCGATATCGAGCCCGTCGAAACAATCATCGACGGTATTATGGAAGAGGCCACTTCCGCCCTAAATCACCTTAACACACTGTAAATAAAGGAAGAAAATATGGCGCAGGATGTCAATTCTCCTGACTACACCATTGGCATCATTGGCACCGGCACGATGGGACGTGGGATCGCGCAGATCTCCGTCGCAGGTGGTTACACGGTCAAAATGTACGATGCCCAAGAGGGCGCTGCCCGGGAGGCTAGGGAGTTTATCCACCGGATGATCAGCCGTTCTGCTGAAAAGGGTCAGATCTCTGAAGACGAGGCGGCGGCGGCAAACGGGCGCCTGAACATCGTAAATAGCTTGTCTGACTTCGGCGATTGCAGTCTTGTTATTGAGGCGATCGTCGAGAAACTAGACGTTAAGCGAGCGGTGTTTTCGGAGTTGGAAGGCATCGTTTCTGGGGATGCTATTCTTGCCTCCAATACGTCGTCGCTGTCGGTCACACAGATCGCTGCCGGATGCGAAAATCCGGAACGGGTCGCCGGCTATCACTATTTCAATCCGGTTCCACTTCTAAAAGTTGTCGAAGTTGTTGACGGCCAGATGACAGCCCCTTGGGTTGCTGAGAAGCTGGAAGCTATAGCTCGTAAATGTGGCCACGAACCAGTGCGCACCCAGGACACACCCGGTTTTCTGGTGAACCATGCAGGGAGGGGTCTTTATACCGAAGGGGTTCGTATCTTAGCCGAGGGTATTGCTGAGCCACATCAGGTTGATGATGTGCTTCGCGAAGGCGGGGCAAGTTTCCGCATGGGCCCATTCGAGTTGATGGACACTACCGGACTTGACGTGTCAGGTGTGGTGATGGAATCGATCTACGAGCAATTTTATCAGGAACCACGCTTCAAGCCGCAGGCTTTCGTCCGCAACCGGATGGCCGCGGGGCTACACGGTCGCAAGGTTGGGCGAGGTTTCTACAAATATGAAGACAATAGAAAAGTTGTGCCAGAAGAGGTCGCCGCGCCGACCAATCTACCGGATTGTGTGTGGGTAGGCCCCGAAGGGCATGATGGTGCAAACGCGCTGGCTGAATTCCTGAAGAAGCACGTAGAGGTAGAAACCGGCGGTAAGCCGTCTGCGAAGGCGATTTGTATGGTTACGCCGCTCGGCACCGATGCCACGATGACTGCCATCGAGCTGGGTATTGAGGCGGAGCGAACGGTGGCAGTGGACACGCTGTTTGGGCTCGAAGGGCGACTGACCTTGATGACCACAAGCGTTACCGATGACGGAGTACGTGATTTGGCGCACGGCGCGCTGTCAGCGGATGGTGCGAAGGTGACAGTGATCCACGATAGCCCTGGTTTCATTGCTCAGCGGGTGATTGCGACCATCGTCAATATTTCCTCTGAGATTGCGCAGATGCGTATTGCGACGCCGGAAGACATCAACAAGGCAGTTAAACTCGGTCTGGCTTATCCTCAGGGACCACTCGAGTTCGGCGATACGCTGGGTCCACAAAGAATTCATGCCATTCTATCTGCGATGTGGAATTTTTACGGTGATCCGCGCTATCGTCCCAGCCCTTGGCTGACGCGTCGGGCGCGACTTGGTATCTCGCTTATGACGCCCGAAGCATAATCCGTCGTATTCGGGAAGTGCCTAGTCTGCCGCGCCTAATAAATAAATCCCACGTTTTCTGGTAGCTGTTATCGGCGCCGATTGGTCGGGTTTTGTATAAGCTGCAGACCAATATCACCTAGTGTGTGTCCAGCACCGCTTGGTACATTTCCAGTCGCGCTTGTATAGCGGTGGTTTCTGTATCTGTCGGATGGTCTGGATCTGCGGCGGGCGGTAGGGCGCCGAACTTCAGCAGGCAGGCCATAAGTACGAGCCGCGCTTTAGTTGAAGTAAGGTTGCTGCCGCCCAGAAACACACCGGCCCGGGCTGAAAAACCTTCGTTGTTACCGCGTCCGACGCGCACCACCGGCATGCCGCAATAGACCGCCTTCCTCATCAGCGCATTGCGTTGGGCGTTGGTCATCGACCCGTAGGGTGATTGACCTTCGACGACAAATCCCGCCAGTGGCGCATGTTTCAGATTGTCGTTGATCTGAGCAACGAGATCGACTTCCCGTTCCGGGCCCGAATCCTCAGATTCCGGGCTATAGTTACCTTCTTTGGTGATGGTTACCTTGGGGATGGCAGTTTCGAGAAGCGCACCGTTTGTATCCTTAATGGCCACTTCTACCGGGGACAGATCCCCGCCGGATTTTATGTAGCCGGTCACGGTTTCGGTCAGACGCGCGCGGTTCACATCGGACTGATAGGTGTGCTTCGATCCTGGTAGATAGGTCAAGATCGGTGGCATACCGTGGCGCACTGCGCCAAGCAGACCACCGTGGCCTCCTGTGGCGACGTATCCGCCCGGGCGCGCCTCGCCTTTTTGTACTTCGCGGGACGCGAAGATCTGTTGTTCTTGTATCACTACTGTGCCGGCTCGGTTTTTGCCGTCAGCGTCCTGCCAAATTTTTGATGTTATATATTCCACAGAATCCAACAAATTTTTAGGTCCATCGTTACTAATCTCACCGTGTGTTCGCTGCGCGGCATTACCACAGACTGGTAACGTGGTGTCGAGCATCAGGTTTAGCCAGTATAGAGTTTCCTCTACCCTCGGGCTGCCTTGGGTCCAGATCGCACCGATGTAGTCGCCGGTATCCAGAATGGCCTGTATATCGTTGACTATACGCGCCATCCAGCCTTTCGACGGAGAGGTTGCTAAATGTACCGGGCGGTAGGCGAAAAAGTCCCGACCCATGACCTCTGGTTTTATATCACCCTTGCCCATATCGGTACGGTCGGCAGCAGCTAATCCCTTGGTGTAGCCGCCCGACGGCATGATCCGGAAGAAGTCAACTTCTGCCTGCTGGGAAATCAGGTTGCCGGTACCGTCTTCGGCGATGCCAAACCGATCGATTTCCTCAAAAATACGGGATCCGTCAGGATAATAGGCTTGACGGGATTGGTCAGCTGCAGCATTAGGAAATGCGCAATCATCTTCCCAAGCGGTCCCATCCGCCTGCCGTCCCATATAGGGCATGGGATACAGGCCATCGTCCGGTGAAAGATCAATTTTATATACCGGCGTATCGTCATCTGACCGTTGCTCGGTATTAAATATGCCCGATTTGTCCACGTAGCCATCGGGCGGGCTATACAAATTCGCGGCGTCGGCTTCTAGCGGGTGGGCGCTGAATTGTTCGACGTATACTGTCACGGGAGCTGCTAGGCGTTGTGGTCTTAGAACGTCGAAGCGCGTGGCGCTACCGTCCGGATTAGTCCTCAACGGTATACCATGACGTGCGCGTGCCTTGTTGCTGGTTACAAGCGGCGGCGAATTACTGATCGTGGCATTAGCGCCTGAGAGATGGGCGATACGCGGTTTTCCGGTCATCTGTTGGTCCCTATATATACCTAATTCTGCACCTTAACAGTTGGTTTGCCGTCTGACGACGGGTCGCCCCGTTTGCGGTTAACTTGCGTTCCTGATGCACAACGTTTCCCTTTGGACGCTGGCAATTTGTATCTGCTGGACATACCTTCTTGAGACAAATCGAATCTTGGGAAACAGCCATGCGGTGTCTATCGATTGTCCTTCTGGGTGCAATAGTGCTGTGGTTGTCGCCATCGCCCGTCGAGGCAGCCGCGATACCGCGCCAGATAAAATGGGAGGAACTTGCCCCGCAACCGACAGAGTCAATAGAGGACCCGCTCGAACATCTTGATCCCTTCATCAAAGTTGAACTCTTCAATATCGCCTCGGCCCTCCGCCAAACGAAGAGCGGTTTAATGTCGCCGGTAAGCCAAGAATATGAAGCCGCCATGGAGGCTAGATATCGCCTTGAGCAACTAGGGGTTGAGGTTCAGGTCATCCTCAGACGGCTCGAGGCGGTCGAAACGGAAATACGACGACTGGGTGAACAGGTGATAAATTCACTGGACGGCCAGTTCGTCAAAATCCCGGGTTACGCTCTTCCTGTTGAATTTGACGGCGACGCCGTTCAGGAATTTTTTTTGGTGCCTTATGTTGGGGCCTGTATCCACGTACCACCTCCACCGCAGAATCAGATGATATTAGTGGAGCCTGCGGAACCCTTTTTGGTGGGAAGCCTTTTCGAGCCAGTCTGGATTGTTGGGCGGATTTCGGTCAAAGACACGAGAAGAACCCTGCCGGTATCAGATGGGGAAATTCCCGTCCGCGCAGGCTACCGAATTGAGGGTGCCAACGTCGAAGCTTACAGGGAGTAAAGACTGATATTGCCAATAGTTCTACAATGTTGGACTGTTATGTTATAACATGTGCGAAATAAAATTCGGGTAGGCGCAATTGGAGTTTGTTTTCCGATGAAAAATTATCTTCGGAAGTTTCGGGCGAAGATCACGGTCTTTAGTCTTCTATTGATGGCGAGCGGTGCCCCGCCAGCCTATAGTGAGAATCGTGCCCATGATGCTCACCAGCACGGGGTCAGCAGACTCAATCTCGTGATTGAGGGTACACGTCTGGAGATGGAACTTGAGTCCCCTGGATCCGATATAATTGGCTTCGAGCATCCGCCTGCCAACAAAGCGGACCGGGCGGCTATTGCCAATGCTGTTCGCCTTCTGAAAGATAGCAGTAAATTATTTGCCTTATCAGCCGCCGCTGAGTGTAGGCTGGCGTCGGCTGAAGTAGCGTCGCCGGCCGAAGCGCAAAAGAAAAAACACCATGTTCATGGACACGGAAACCAAAAGAATGACCATCACGATGAAAATGCGAGAGGTGAGGAGCATTCCGATTTTTACGCGCATTATCGGTTTGCGTGTAACCACCCTAATAAACTGACCCATATCGAAGTTAAATTCTTTGATGTATTTCCCCGCGCCAAGGAAATTGATGTCCGAGCAGTCACACCTCGTAATCAGTTCCGGAGGGAATTGACAACCGGGAAATCGCGGCTAACTCTGTAGCGACCCCGTATCTTGGAGACGCTATTGATTAATGGCATTGGCGGTAGATCTGTCAGGTATCGCTTACCGGTGGCACAAGACGCACCCGGTTGTGCTCAACATCGAGTCATTTTCCGTAACAACGGGAGAAAAACTTTTCGTTCGAGGCCCTAGCGGTAGCGGAAAAACGACACTTCTTAATCTTCTGGGTGGCGTTGCAATACCTGAGCGGGGAAAACTCAAGGTTCTCGAGGCTCGCCTCGATCTGATGTCTGCCCGTAGTCGGGATTCCTTTCGTGCCGCCTGTATCGGTTTTGTTTTCCAGCAATTCAACCTCGTTCCCTATCTTTCGATAATCGATAACGTTCTTCTTCCCTGTCGGTTCTCGCCTCAACGACTTTCCAGGGCGAAGGACCGTGGGGGAGACCTTGCGGCCGAGGCCCGCCTCCTGCTCGAACGTATGGGACTACAGGTCGGGGATTTCACCGGTCGCATGGTCACCGATCTAAGTGTGGGACAGCAGCAACGGGTAGCGGCGGCAAGAGCCCTGTTTGGAAGTCCTGACCTGATCATCGCCGACGAGCCCACCTCATCACTGGACGAGAACGCCCGACATGCCTTCCTCGATCTTTTGTTTGCCGAGACGGTAAAAGCCGGACAGACGCTCATTTTTGTTAGCCACGATGGCCGTCTGGCGGATGGGTTCGACCGGGTGGTCGACCTGCCAGACATAAACCGTGCTGCAACGAGTGACGAGCCATGACCCCGACCTTTCAACTCGCACTTAAAAGCCTCATTAGTCGTCGCCTGACCGTGGTGCTAACGGTGTTCGCGATCGCGGTCAGCGTATCGCTACTCTTGGGGGTCGAACGAATACGTACGGAGGTGCGCGCCAGTTTTGCAAATACTGTATCTGGAACTGACTTGATTATCGGTGCCCGCAGCGGATCGGTGCCGCTGCTGCTTTACACGGTCTTCAGGATTGGTAGTGCTACAAACAACATTTCGTGGAGTAGCTACCGTGAAATAGCTGCGGATCCCAATGTGGCCTGGACTATCCCCATTTCCCTTGGCGATTCCCATCGCGGGTTCCGCGTGCTGGGCACCAGCGCCGCGTATTTCAGCCATTTGCGTTTTGCCCGAACCCGTCAGTTGGAATTCGATCACGGTAAGCCATTTGAGGATGTTTTTGACGCAGTTCTGGGCGCAAATGTTGCCTCAAAACTTGGCTACACCGTTGGCGACAGAATCGTTATAGACCACGGTGTCGGCCAAATCGGCTTTGCCAGCCACAAGGATAAGCCATTCCGCGTGTCCGGCGTCCTAGCGCGCACCGGTACGCCGGTGGACCAGACGGTCCATGTCAGTCTGGCCGGGATCGAGGCAATCCATGTTGATTGGCGGTCGGGCAGGCCGATTCCCGGTCTTAATATCGATGCCGATAGCATTCGCCAAATGAACCTTCAGCCAAAGGCTATCACCGCATTTTTTGTCGGACTCCAGTCCCGCTTCTCCACCTTTGATATGCAGCGGCGGGTAAATAACTTCACAAAGGAACCACTGCTCGCCATTTTACCGGGTGTTGCGTTGCATGAACTCTGGTCGTTGATGGGGACAGCGGAAAGCGCTTTGACGGTGATTACGATATTCGTCGTAGCCGCCGGGATGGTTGGTATGATCACTATGTTGATTTCCACCCTGAATGAGCGTCGCCGCGAAATGGCGATACTGCGGTCCGTTGGTGCAAGACCATACCATATTTTTTTGCTCTTGATTCTCGAAGCGGTTTTCGTTTCCGCAATGGGCGCGGTACTTGGTGTTGCGATCTTTTTCGCTTGCATGCTTGTGGTCTTGCCAGTCATTGAAGCCCGCTATGGCCTTTTCATTGCTATCAATGCACTGTCGATAAACGAATGGATCTATCTGGGGTCTGTAGTCGCCGCCGGGATAGTTGCTGGAATTGTTCCGGCCATTATGGCGGTACGAAGGTCGCTGGCTGACGGAATGCTAGTCAGGAATTAAATGAGGAAGACGATATGGCGGAATCAGAAAACAGATTGCCCGCTGTTACCACATCAACTGCCCGCCGTTGGGATGGATAATTTGTCCCGTCATGTATGACGATCGGTCGCTGAGCAGAAAATCCAATACGGCGGCGATCTCTTCTGGCTGTCCCAGCCGGCCCAACGGCAGACTATCGGCGAGTGTGACGCGGGCCTGTTCGTATTCCTCTGGAGTACGGCCGGAGGTTAGGATTGGCGTGTCGATCGGTCCCGGGCCCAAAGCATTGACGCGGATGCCGCGCGGCGCGAACTCCAGAGCGATGGCCTTGGTCAGGGAATATATCGCTGACTTAGCAGCCATGTACGCAGCGGCGCCGGGGACGGCCATAACGGCAAAATCTGAAGACATATTAACGATTGCTCCTTTACCATTATCGATCATATCGGGTAGGACGGCCTGACAACCAAGAAATGTGCCTTTCACATGGATATCGATCATTCGGTCCCAGTCTTTTTCCGGGATATTGCCGACAACGCCGCGAATAAAGACGCCGGCTGCGAAGAGAGCCTTTTGGACTGGACCGATTTCTGAGTCGATACGGGTTTTCATTGCGGCGACGGAGGTGCGTTTGCGGACGTCGACCTGAATTGCTGTGGCCGATCCTTTGTCTGCTTCGATTAACGCTACTGTCTCCGCCGCACCATCCTCGTTCCAGTCGGCAGCGATGACGTGCATATTATTCGCCATACGCAGAGCCGATGCGCGACCAATTCCGCTGCCGGCGCCGGTGATAAGGATATTTTGTTTTTCTCCCATCAGAATAGACCGGCCCCACCATTGACGCGGATATCCTGCCCGGTAATGAAGCTGGCATCATCACTTAACAGAAAATAAGCGGCTTCCACCATGTCTTCCGGTGTTCCGATACGGCCCATCGGTATATTATCGCCCTTGGCGAACAGATCGGCTTCTGTCATTACCCGCCGCGGCATCTCCGTATCTGCAATTCCCGGAGAAACCACGTTGGCGCGTATACCGGCGCGCGCGTGGTCAAGCGCCAGCGCCCGGCAAAGACCTAGCACCCCCCCCTTTGTGGCGGCATACGCCGCGCTGTTCAATGCCCCGCGGCGGGCGATAAGAGATGAAAACATCACGATACTACCTCGACCCTGTTTCAGCATCGCTGGAAGCACGGCTTGGCAGGCCAGCATAGTTCCCTTGAGGTTGATATTAAAATGATCGTCCCAGTCGCCTTCACTAAGGTCAAGAAACGGAGCTGTCCGGTATATTGCTGCGCATGTGGCGAGCCCGGTAATTGCCTCTGATTCAACGATGGCGGCTTCTGTGGCCGCCGTCATAGCAGCGGGGTCGCGGATGTCCAGCTTATTGAAGGTGAGATTTTTGTTGCTGAAGCCTGCCAATTTTCCTTGGTCGATATCCCAAGCGGTAACCCGGTAGTTCTCTGACAGTAATTTCTGGGCCAGTCTAAAACCGATGCCGCTGCCTGCGCCTGTTACGATCATAGTTTCCATACCGGATTATCCTCATATCCGTAAATGAGACCGACTGGGAAAAGTTTACGCCTCGGCGTTACCACAAGTCGAATCTTGCCCTGAAGTAAAAAGTCTGACGATTCGGTCCGAAGGGGTTGAATCAAATGGTGGGGTGGATACATTGCGCCCGTCTCGCATCGGAGAAGGTCTAACCGCCCGGACACCGCGAAATGTCCGAAGCACCCGCTTGTATCCGTTGCAGAATTCCTTGGCCAAACCCGTCTGCGCGTTCTCGCGCCGGCCAGAATGAAGACAACGCCTTGCTAGAAGTAGAAAACGTCGATCACGCCCAACTCGCCAACGCCATTCGCGTACTGTCCATGGATGCGGTTCAGGCCGCGAATTCTGGCCATCCCGGCATGCCGATGGGCGCCGCCGACATGGCGACGGTCTTGTTTACGAATTACCTGAAATATGATCCGGTTGATCCCGAATGGCCCGACCGCGACCGCTTCGTGCTGTCCGCCGGACACGGGTCTATGCTCTTGTATTCGCTTCTTTACCTCACGGGTTATGACGATATAACCATCGACCAGATAAAGAATTTTCGCCAATGGGGGTCCAAAACCGCGGGGCACCCTGAATACGGTGAAGCTGGTGGCATAGAGATGACCACTGGGCCACTCGGACAGGGAATTTCCACAGCGGTCGGCATGGCCATCGCCGAGCGGTCAATGAATGCACGTTACGGCGACGATCTGGTAGACCACCGTACTTGGGTGATTGCATCAGACGGCGACCTGATGGAAGGTATCAGTCACGAGGCCGCATCCCTCGCCGGGCATATGAAGCTCGGCCGTCTGATAGTGCTTTACGACGACAATGAAATCTCTATCGATGGCGGCACCGAGATGTCGCTTTCGGACGACGCGCTTGGCCGATTCCATGCTTATGGTTGGCATACTCAGCGCTGCGACGGCCACGACGCAGATGCCATTTCCGCCGGAATCGAGGCGGCGCTGGCCTCCGATCAGCCGTCAATAATCGCTTGTCGCACGACCATAGGATATGGTGCTCCTACCAAGGCCGGCACGGCTGGATCGCACGGCGCGCCGTTGGGCGATGAAGAGATTGCGGCGACGCGCAAAGCGCTGAGTTGGCCACATGATCCTTTCGTCGTGCCGAAAGAAGTCATTTTGGCTTGGCGCGGCGCAGGTGCCCGCAACGCAGCGGTGCGCGAGGACTGGTCCGCCCGTTTGATTAAATCGAAAAAACGCAGCGAATTTGAGCGCGCGGTCGCGGGCGATCTGCCGGCAGGCTGGAAACAGTCGGTCATCGCCGCCAAGAAAGAGTTCTCCGATGAGGCGCCCAAACTGGCTACGCGGGCATCATCGGGTAAAACGCTGGATCAGATTACACTGTCCGTTCCCGAAATGATCGGCGGCTCTGCCGACTTGACCGGTTCGAACAATACTAAGGCCGTTGGTTTCGAGGGCCTTCTGCCTCCCGACTATTCGGGTCGCTATTTGTATTACGGCGTCCGCGAACATGGTATGGCGGCCGCTATGAACGGAATGGCGCTACACGGCGGCGTGATCCCGTATTCCGGCACTTTCCTGATCTTCTCGGATTATCTGCGTCCTTCGCTGAGGCTGGCCGCCCTGATGGGCGTGCGGTCGATCCATGTGCTAACCCACGATTCCATCGGTCTCGGCGAGGATGGACCGACACATCAACCGGTCGAACATATGGCTGCTTTGAGAGCAATGCCGAATGTTAACGTTTTTCGTCCAGCCGATGCTGTTGAGGTTGTTGAATGTTGGCAACTCGCTCTTGAAAATAAGGACGGGCCTTCCGCACTGGCATTGACCCGCCAGGGGCTGCCGACGCTGCGTACCCAGCACACAGACGAAAACCTGTCTGCAAAGGGGGCCTACGTTCTTGCCGAGGCGGACGGAGATCGCGTCGCTACTATCTTGGCGACTGGATCGGAAGTTGAAATTGCCATGGCGGCGAGGGATAGACTGCAGTCGGACGGCGTGCCGACTGCGGTGGTATCCATGCCTTGCTGGGAATTATTCGCTGCGCAGGACAGCGCTTATCGTGCCGCGGTGTTGGGTGCCGGCGTCCGGGTTGCAGTTGAAGCGGCTATAAAGTTTGGTTGGGAACGGTGGATTGGACCGGACGGCGGATTCGTCGGCATGAAAAGCTTTGGCGCGTCTGCGCCTGCCGGCACGCTCTACGAAAAATTTGGCATTACGGCGAACGCAGTGGCTGACGCGGTAAGGGAGCGACTTTAGAACGGCTCTTTTCGAACATAAACACGATGAAACGCAAACAGTTCAGTAATCGGAGGAATTAGGTATGGCAGTTCGGGTTGCAATCAATGGCTTTGGCCGCATCGGGCGGCTGACGCTTCGCGCAGCGCTGGAATCCGGTCGTAAAGACTTGGAATTTGTGGCGATCAACGATCTAGGATCGACCGAAATGAACGCACTGCTCTTACAACGCGATACAACGCATGGGCCGTTGTCGAACAAGGTGAAAGCCACCGCGACCGGCATTAATGCCGGAAGAGGGGTGATGAAGGTGTTTGCCGAGCGGGATCCCGAAAACCTGCCCTGGGACAAACTCGGTATCGACGTCGTGCTAGAATGCACAGGTCTCTTCACCAAACGCGAAATGGCAGAAAAACATCTGAAAGCCGGCGCCAAGAAGGTGCTGATCTCCGCCCCAGGGTCCGGCGAAGACCTGACCGTTGTTTACGGCGTCAACGATCATAAGTTGCGCAAATCCCACACGGTCGTATCGAACGCATCATGTACTACCAACTGTCTGGCTCCGGTCGCTGCGGTCATGCACAAGGCCTTCGATATCCAACAAGGCTATATGACGACGATCCACGCATATACTGGCGATCAGCGTATTCTCGATACGCTACACAGTGATCCGCGCCGTTCCCGCGCCGCCGGCCAGTCGATGATCCCGACTTCTACAGGCGCGGCCAAGGCGGTGGGTTTGGTGCTGCCGGAATTGAATGGAAAGCTAGACGGCACGTCCATCCGCGTGCCGACGCCAAATGTGTCGGTGATCGACTTCACCTTTATCCCAAAGAAAAAGACAACGGTTGAAGCGGTGAACGCCGCGGCGGTTAGGGCTTCCAACTCCAACCGCCTGAAGGGTATTCTCAATATCAACGAAGCGCCCCTCGTGTCGTCCGACTTCAATCATAATCCGGCGTCGTCGACCTTCGACGTTACACAGACGCAAGTGGTCGATGGCAAGCTGGTTCGTGTTGTCAGCTGGTACGACAACGAATGGGGTTTCTCCAACCGCATGCTCGATACGTCCGCGGCCATGGGAAAAATGAAATAACAGCGCGCCTCTATCATCATTGAGGTCACGAAAAAGATCCTTCACCCTAAGGAGCCACGGCTGGGTTGTACGCAGGGTGAGGGTTTTTTTATAAGGACATAATACGGATGTTCAAGACCATCGACGACTACGAGGTTAGCGGCAAGAAAGTTTTGCTCCGCGCGGATTTAAACGTACCGATGCGTGACGGCAAGGTGATTGACGCTACCCGTCTCGAGAGGTTCGCGCCAACAGTCACAGAACTGAGCGACAAAGGTGCGATAGTGATCGTAGCTTCTCATTTTGGCCGCCCCAATGGCGAATGCAATCCGGAAATGTCCCTCGCACCGCTGGCCGGCATCCTGTCGAGTGCGTTGGGCGGTCGGAACGTCACCTTTGTTGATGATTGCATCGGTCCGGATGTGAAAAAAGTAATTGATGCGGCCAACGGAGGCGATGTCGTCCTGCTGGAAAACTTGCGCTATCACTCGGGCGAAGAGGCCAACGACCCGGTTTTCGCAAAACAGTTGTCTTCGCTTGCGGATCTGTACGTAAATGACGCGTTCTCCGCCGCGCATCGGGCGCATGCGTCCACGGCGACCCTCGCGGACCTGTTGCCCGCGGCGGCAGGACGTTTAATGCAAGCGGAACTAGAAGCGCTAGATTTGGCGCTCGGCAATCCCGAACGTCCGGTCGGTGCCATTGTTGGCGGCGCCAAGATTTCTACCAAGCTCGACCTGCTCGGTAACCTTGTCAAAAAAGTGGATATGCTGGCAATCGGCGGGGCGATGGCGAACACGTTTCTTCATGCCCTCGGTACAGATGTAGGCAAGTCTCTGTGCGAACACGAAATGGCTGGTACCGCATTGCAGATTCTCGCCGCCGCCGACGAGGCCGACTGTCAGATTGTTCTGCCGTTGGACGCGGCCGTTTCTGTCGAATTGTCGGAAGGCGCACCCAGCCATGTTGTGCCGACCACTGCAATCCCAGACGATATGATGATGCTTGACGTAGGACCGGGCAGCGCGAACGCGCTGGCCGCAAAGTTAGGCGAGCTGAAAACGTTGGTCTGGAACGGCCCACTCGGCGCGTTCGAAATTCCACCCTTTGATGCGGGGACGGTTATGGTCGCCACAGTGGCGGCTGATCTTACCCGATCCGGATCTTTGAAAACCGTGGCGGGCGGCGGCGACACCGTGGCTGCATTGGTGGCGGCTGAAGTCCTCGACGAATTTTCTTATGTTTCAACCGCGGGCGGTGCTTTCCTTGAATGGCTGGAAGGTAAGGAGCTGCCCGGCGTCAAGGCACTTGGGTAAATCTAAACCCGCGTTTTTTCGACGATAAACTCCTTGATTTCATCTTCCGTCATGGCTCCGGGGAACATTTCTGCGCGCATCGCCACACGCTGGTTGCTGATATCTCGGATGGCGTCCTTCATGCGGGAAAGGTCGTCGCCAGACTTGATCAGCTCGACGCATATTTTTGCTTGTTCAGCGTAGTGATCTTTCTCATCGTCATAGATGATTTTCATCGCCTTGGACGTCATGTCGTTGACCGTGCTGCCGGATAGCTTAGCGCCTTCGCGGAACAGCCGCGCACCCCCACCCTCGGTAAAGCCTACGGCCGCCCGGGTGAGTTCGTCATCGACGTAGCCACGGCGTAGATCGCCTAGCTTTTTTTCCTCAGATAGCTGCACGGTATCCTCGACGTCGATTTTCCGGCCCATCACATGCTCGAAAATATCGGCCAGCATCACGTAGTGGTTGAATTCTTCCGTCAGCTGAGTCAGCAGAAAATGATATTCGTGTCGATCAATGGATTTATCGACCTCCGGAAACCGATCGACGAGTGTCGTCAGTTCCCGATGCAGGCCGTTAAAGAAGCCATCCACCGGATTCAACTCTTTCCAGAGTTGTGCCTTCAGATAGAAGGCATGGTCCTCGTCGGTAGCATCTGAGTAGTAGCGCTTTGCGATTTCCCCCTCGCATTCCCAATAGGGCCACGCGACGTCCACCAGTGCTTTTTCGATATCGGCAGTCACACCCGACCTCCAATTAACTAGTCCATCCCGTATTTTAGCAACCCTGTATCCGTTACACCACATTGCGGAGCTGGCCCGGATTGGCGATTATGCTGCTAAGGGAGTTTAAGAATTATGATTCATCTTGAGACCGACGTTCTTGTTGTCGGATCAGGCGGCGCAGGCATGTATGCTGCTATCGGGGCAGCCCGAAACGGTGCAGAAGTGATCCTTGCCGACAAGTCAATGATTAGTCGCGGCGGGGCAACGATTATGGCACAAATGACGACCGCTGCCGCACTTGGCGAACAGGAACCGGACAGCTGGGAAAAGCATTTTGAAGACACACTCAATGCTGGCCGGGGCCTCTGCAACGAGGGCCTATCGGCTATCCTTTGCGAGGAAGCGATTGACCGCATCCGCGAAATGGATGAGTGGAAGGTCGGCTGGGCGAGAAAGGAAGGCAAGATTACTGGCGTTATGGCACCGGGTCACAGTGTTCCGCGATGTGTTTATGTCGACTTTCTCAATACCGGTCCGGCCGTCGCCAAATGTTTGCGCACTCAGGCTGCGCGCGCGGATTCCGTGATGCGGGTCAGCGGTCTAGCCATAAATGATGTTGTGATTGATGACGGCGTCGTGTTGGGCGCGGTCGGCTGGAATCTGGAAGATAAAACGCCTGTCACCATCGCCGCCAATGCTGTGATTCTGGCGGCCGGCGGGCTGACGCGGCTTTATGCTCGTAACAGCGCATCGGTCAACATGAACGGTGATGCCTACGCGATGGCATTGCGCGCGGGCGCGGATCTGATAGATATGGAATTCCCACAGTTCTTTCCCATTGGGCATCTGGCGCCGCGGCTGGTTGGGATGGATCCGATCATGTGGGATCCGTTCCGCTATAAGCTGGGCGGGAGACTTTTCAATGCCGAGGGAGAAGAATTTCTCCACCGCTATGGTGGCGAGGACGCTGAGAAATATACTACCACCCGCGATATCATTTCCTACGGCATAACGAAGGAAAACGAAGCCGGTCGTGCAACGGAAAACGGCGGCGTGCATCTCAGTTTTCAGCACATTTCTGAAGAAGATCTACGCGAAGCGTTCGGTCCGGTAATCGATAAGCTGGCCAAGAACGGTATCGACCTGACTAAGCGCACCATCGAAGTCTCGCCTATCGCCCACTACCACATGGGAGGTATCCGCGTGAACGGGCAGATGGAAACCGGTATTCCCGGCCTGTATGGGGCAGGCGAGGCTGTCGGGGGTGCTAATGGTGCTAACCGCCTGTCTGGCAATGCGATCCCTGAAGCCTTTGTGTTTGGCGAACGGGCTGGAAAATTCGCCGCCGACTACGCGCGTGGGCGTAGCCGCATCTGGTCTGGTGCAGCCGCGGGAGAGCATCTTGACCGGCTGAACAGCTTAAATGGCAGGCAAAGCGACGCTAACGGCGAAAAGGCGGCGCTGGGAGAGATGTGGGCTGAACTGCAGAAACTAATGTGGAACAACGTCGGCGTACTGCGGACCGGCAATAAACTGACAACGGCGCTGAAACGCATAGGCGATTTGCGCGCCCAGCTCGACGACATTTCCCCGGCGGCCGATACCGAATTCAACATGACCTTGCAGGATTGGTATGATTTACGTTCTGCGTTGCTGACCGCGGAATCCGTGGCTCTGGCTGCGATCAACCGCACCGAAAGCCGGGGTGCCCATCAGCGTGAGGATTTCGAGGAAATGGATTCTGCCCAGACGCACAATCAGCGTTTGCGTCTCGACGACCATGGTGATCTCATTTCAGATTATCTGCCCGTGGGAGCTGCTCCATGAATATTGTTCCAGAAACAGTACCTATTTCGATCGAGCGTGGTGCGCCGGGAGAGGAAAGTCATGTCGAGAACTATGATGTTCCCTATCGTGAGGGCATGTCCGTTCTCGACGCGGTGGTCTGGATTCGCACTCATATCGATTCCTCGGTCGCGTTCCGCTATAGCTGCGTTAACGCGAATGCGTGCAAGGAATGCATGGTAGCGGTCAACGGCAAAACCGAATATGCCTGCACTGCGCGGCTGTTGACCGACGGTACCACCGTTGCACCGCTGGCCAACAAGACACTGATACGGGACCTGGTGACGGATATAGTACCACCGAAAGAGAACCTGCGGACAATCCTTGCGGAGCGGGGTGAAGGGTAGTCCGCTGCGGCTTATCCCGGCGATTAGATGTTCTGATCGTCGCCGGAGTGACTTGTTACGAAGGGTGGATTTTCCGCTGCCAGCATCTTTTCTACTACTCGACGTGCCTGCAACACGCCAGCATCGGCGTTTATGTCGATGCCCTGCCAGCTAGCCCCAGCACTGTCAATGCTATGCTGCTGTGCCGCCAAAATATCTACATCCTCTCCAAACGCGGTGCCGGCGGCTTTGGCGAGAAACTTAGTCAGTTCATTGTCTTCGAGGCGGTAATTGCGTGCGTGGTGCCAGAAGTAGTGACATGATTTTTCGGTTTCGGGTGTGATAGTGTGGTTGGAATACACGGTGATGCCTTCGTCCCGGTTACCGTCGCGTGCGCCGGTACCGGCATTTGCGCATCCGGCGTCGATGACAACGTGGGTCGGCGCCGTCCATGTGATGAGCTGCCAGCGGTCCACGTTGCCCGGGAAATTGCCGGCACCCGCAAACATCCCCGGCGGTGGTTTGTCCATGATCCACCGGTCGATATGAATGCGATCGTCATCACGCTGCGTATCTAACGGTGCATCGGTCACACCGTCCGCACCCAGCGTGGTCGCATGGACAAACTGCACATGCGATAGATCAAGCAGGTTGTCTACCAGTAGCTGGTGATTTCCCTCGACGTAGAAATAGCCTGTGTTGGAGACCCAGTTCGGGTCTTCGTTCCAGTGATAGTCGGGGATCAACTCCGGGTCAGCCTTGTCCGTATCGCCCGGCCAGATCCAAATATAGCGGTAAAGTTCGACCGCCGGGTAGGATCGAACTCTGGCGTCTGGCGGTACCCGGGACTGGCCAGGGACGGAAACACAGGCACCGGACGCATCGAATTCTAGTCCATGATATCCGCACTGAATTGCATTGCCCACCCGTTTTCCCAGCGAGAGTGGCAGGTGGCGATGACAGCAACGGTCTTCCAATGCAGCGGGTGCGCCGTCCTCGCTCCGGAACAGCACCACCGGATCGCCGCAGATCGTGCGGCCGAGCAGTTTGTTGTCGACCTCATGGCTTTCAGCGGCGACGTACCAGGCGTTTTTGACGAAGTTCATTTAGCGGCCTCCGTAATCATCTCCACGATCCGCTTTGGTTCGATTGGGAGCTCCCGGATCACCACCCCGAAATCTGATAGTGCATCGTCGATGGCGGACGCGATGGCGGATGTCACCGGGATCGTGCCACCTTCACCGGCGCCCTTAACACCCAGAGGGTTCAGCGGCGTCGGGCTTTCCATGTGAACTATGTCATAGGACGGCACCTCCGTCGCGGACGGAAGAAGGTATTCCCCAAAATTAGTGGTTTGTGGCTGTCCCTGGTCGTCGTAAATCATGCGTTCGAACAAACTGCAGCCCAAACCGTGAGCGGCACCACCGGTGATCTGGCCCTCGACGATGTTCGGGTTGATCAGCCGGCCACTGTCATGGACGATCACGTAGTTCAATATCTGAACATGGCCGGTACCGGGGTCAACCTCGACCTCTACCACGTGCACGCCGTTGCAATAGGTCAGGGTAGGCGGGTTGAAATTTGCGGTAGCTTCCATCCCCGGATCGACGCTACCGGGCAGCGAGAAACCCGGCATCCCCTGAACCGCGCGGGCGACATTGCCAAGGCTGACTGACATGTCGGTTACGCCGCGCACCGATATTTTTCCATCGGCGATCTCCAAATCTTCTTCCGCCGCTTCCAAAATATGGGCGGCGACTTTTAGCGCCTTGTTCCGGACTTCCATAGACGCGACATGGACAGACGAACCGGCCGTCACTGCCTGCCGGCTGGCAAACGCGCCAAGACCGAGCGAGATCGTTCCGGTGTCGCCCATAACGACTTCTATATCGTCGATCGCCGCGCCCATCTGTTCGGCGCAGACCTGAGCGAGGGCGGTTTTCAGCCCCTGACCCTGATCTGTCGCGCCGGTATAGACTACGATTTTGCCCGACGGCTTAATGCGGACGATGGCTGATTCGAACGGCCCGCGCCCGGTGCCTTCCACATAGTTGGCGACGCCTATCCCGATATAGCGGCCTTCCGTTCTGGCTCCGTTACGGCGAGCATCGAAATCCGCATAACCCGCGCGCGCTAGTGCGTTGTCCAGTGCCGCCCGATAGTCGCCGGAATCGTATGCCATAATTGCGCCATCGCGGGTTTTAATTTGGGTGTCGTATGGCATGGCTTCGGGTGGAATCAGGTTGCGGCGACGGACGTCGACCCTGTCGAGATTCAGCTCACGCGCGATCCGGTCCATGAGTCTTTCCATCGCAAACGTGCCCTGCGGGCGTCCCGCGCCGCGTACCGGGGTGACTGGGGTCATGTTGGTCAATGCCAACTTTACGTCGAGCGACATACTCGGCAACTCGTACGGCCCAAGAAAATTCGTCGCCGCGTTATAGGGAAGGTTGACACCATAGGGCGTATACGCGCCGTGATCGTGGGCCATGAAGCCGCGCACGCCCAGCAGATGGCCGTCCGCATCGGTTGCAACTTCAAGATCCCAAAACTGGTCGCGTTCCATGGTGGCGGCGGTAAAATGCTCACGCCGGTCTTCCACCCATTTGACCGGTCTTCCCAGCAAAAGAGTGGCAACCGGGATTACGACCTCTTCTTGATAGAAGACGAATTTTGGCCCAAAACCTCCACCGACATTGGGCGTTATGACCCGAATGCGGTCTTCCGGCAGGCTCAGCAACTCTACTAGGATTGATTGTGCCCGGTGGGCCATCTGGGTTGCCGACCAGACCGTCAGGCGTCCGTCACGTTCGTCGATGCGGGCGGCAACTCCGCGGCACTCCATGGCGTGGCCGAGGCCTTTGTGTTGATACAGCGTTTCCCGGAACACGTGCCCGGCACCGGCGAATGCTGAATCTATTTCTCCATAGGCCAGTGTAAACTCGGCGACGATGTTGTTAGTCAGGGCAGTATGAGCTTTCGGCGCCTCGCTTCTCAGAGCGCCGAGGTAGTCTACCGAGACGGGCAGAGTGTCGTAGGATACGTTGACCAATGCGGCGGCATCTTCCGCGCCATACGCCGTTTCGGTGATCACGACTGCGACCGGCTCGCCCACGTGACGGACTTCCCCGTCGGCAAGGACAGATGGGTTGGCCGACAGCTTGAGTGCACCGGACGGTTGTTCCACCGGCATAACGGTATCGGTCAGATGCGGCCGAAGGTCTTCCAGCGTGTAGGCGGCGACGACGCCATCAGCCGCTAAGGCGGCAGATGTGTCTATTCCGGTAATCCGGGCATGTGCGAACGGGCTGCGCACGAAGGCAGCATGAAGCATACCGGGCAGGTGAATGTCATCCAGATACCGGCCGTTCCCGCGCAGCAGCGCAGGGTCTTCCACACGTTTGATTCTCTGGCCAAACATTTGCCACACGCTCCCTCAATTCGAATAGAATACCGGCCCAGTGCGCTCACGTCATCCTCACGGAGGGTAGATTCACACTCTTATGCCCCAGCAAACACCTATTAAGACGTTCAGCCTACGCCGCTGCGAGAGGTGATCGAAGTTCAACCGGGAGCCCGGCCATCGCTCGAAGCGACGGCTGACACATTGTGAACAGCTCTGTGGCTCAATGATCGGTATCTTTACCTAACTTATCACCGCCGGGAAAAAAGAACTGGTTTTCGCTTGCTTGCCATCGTCTGCCGATCCATCTTCCGCTTATGGTTAATAATACCGAACCCATTGGACCGACCGTCTTGCAAATCCCCGAAGGCGACAATCGCGAACGCCTGACCTGCCCGGATTGCGGTTTTATCAATTATGAAAACCCAAAAATCGTCGTCGGCGCCGTCTGCACATGGGAAGGCAGGCTGCTGTTGTGCCGCCGCGCTATTGAGCCGCGGCGGGGATTCTGGACGATCCCCGCAGGCTATATGGAACTGAACGAAACGGTTGAGGCAGGTGCTGCGCGGGAGGCGAAGGAAGAAGCGTGCGCCGATATCGATATCGACGGCTTGATTGGCGTCTACACGATTCCGCGGATCAGTCAGGTGCAGCTGATTTACCGGGCGACGGTGAGAGATGGCGTCTTTGCCGCGGGTGACGAGACCGCGGAGATCGATTTGTTCGATTGGCACGATATCCCTTGGAAGGACCTCGCATTTCCGTCCGTCAAATGGGCGCTGGATCATTGGCGGGAAATCGCCACCACTGAAACTTGGCCGCCTTTTTTTAATCCACCCGGCGAGGATGGAAACTACCTCTGATTTCCGATTAAGCCGCGGGTAAGGGTTAGGGACGCAATTCCGCCGGTGGAAACACGCCCGCTTTTCCGATCATCGCGGGGATGGCGTGCCCAAGCTGTTCCCCAATCCAGTCACCCGCCGCAATAAGTTTGTCAATATTGATCCCGGTTTCGATTCCCATGCGGCCAAGCATATATAACAGGTCTTCCGACGGCACATTGCCGGTGGCCCGCGGGGCAAAGGGGCAACCCCCTATTCCACCCGCCGAAGCATCGATTGACTGGACGCCTGCCTCTATCGCGGCGTAGCAGTTTGCCAGACCAGTAGTCCGGGTGTTGTGAAAATGGGCGCGAAATCGGGCGCCCGGGGTGATCTCCATGACTGCACCGAATAGCTCGGAGACCTGACTGGGCACAGCGCACCCAATGGTATCCGCTAAGGCGATTTCATAGGTGTCGTCTCCGGCCACACGTTCGACAAGGGCGATGACACTTTCGGGTGGGACCTCACCCTGAAACGGACAACCGAAGGCCGTTGAAATAGTGAGAGAACACCGCACACCGCTGGCTTTGGCGTCTGCGGCGATATCCTCATAGACGTCGATGGCCTGTTCGATCGTCGTGCCTTGATTTTTTTGGCTGAATGCGTCCGACGCGACCAGAGCATAGTTTACCTCTTTGCAGCCGGCCGCCAGTGCCCGATCGAGACCACGACGGTTTAGAACCAGACCAATATAGGTGACGCCGTCGTCTTCTGGTAGCGCGGCGAGGACTTCTTCCGCTTCTGCCATTTGAGGCACGCGCTTCGGGTTCACGAAGCTGACTGCTTCCATCCGTTTTATACCAGCGTCCGCGAGTTTACGGATGAATGTCACTTTCGTATCGACGCTCAAAATTTTAGCTTCATTCTGCAGACCGTCGCGAGGGCCGACGTCGATGATTTCTATGCTGCGTTGATTTGCCATTGCCACCGTTCCTTCGCCTATTCTATGTCAGAGATTTTAGCGTATTTTGTCACTCGCCGGCACGTCGTTCCAACGGCTGTGATACAAGCCCCAGAATCGCGCCGACTGCCGCAAGGGATGCCACCAGCCATATGACATCGTTCCAGTTACCGCTAGTTGCACGCACGGCCGCCACCGCAGGCGGCCCGAACAGCATGCCGGCATTCGTTCCCATTACCATCAGCCCGTTCATGGTGCCGATCTGTGCCGGGGTTGGTGTGTAGACCGCGACAGATCCTAGCGCCGCGGCGGGAATCATTCCGCCACAAATGCCAAATATAAGGGCGCAGACAAGTCGGGCTTCGTCACTCAAAACAGTGGAAAACACACCTAACTGGGTCAGTCCCATGCCTATCGCCCCGACCACCAGAAGCAGCCAACTTTTCATATCCCGGCTCATTGCCCAGGCCGACGCCCAGCCGCCGACGGCATTGAAAAAGAGCACGATGGCCGGCACGGTCGCGGCGAACAGGGGACGCGCATTATATTCTTCACGCATGTATGTGGGTAGCCAAGCCATTATGGAAATATGCTGGGCGGCGTATAAGGCAAAACACGCAGCAACAAGAAGGGCTCCTGGCTGCTTCAGACAGGCTGTGATATTGCGCATCAGTTTTTCGCCGCCGATACCGCCGCCCCGGCGCCGCCACCCGGTAGTGACGAAAAAAACTACCCCTGCCCATGCAAAGGTAAGGCCAGAGCTGAACAGCCACAGCGTCCGCCAGTCTGTAACGCTTAGGATCAACGCGCCGCCGATCAGCATGCCGGCAAAGCCCACAGGAACGTATGACGACCAGATTCCCAACGACCATTTTCGGTCGCCTTCCGCCGTGACATGGGTAACCATTCCCGCACCCGCCACCGTTGTGGCGCTATATCCGATGCCTTCGATAAAGCGCGAGACCAGCATGACCTCCCCGGAATTTGCAAAGGCGCCGAGTAAGCTACCAACCGCGATGACCACCAATCCGGATATTAGCACCCGGCGTTGACCAAACCGGTCGCCGACAGTACCCGCGATCAGACCGAGCGCGAAACCCGTGAATGAGATCATCGACGCGATCCAGCCACCCGTCACCAGACCGGAGCCCAACTCTGTCATGATTTCGGGCAGGGCAGGCGGAAGCTTACCCAGATGGGTGGCCGCAACAATTCCGCCGCCAAAGGCTATCCACATTATTGACCACTGAGTTTTTTCTTCCGGCAGGAAAATTGTCATACGAACGTTATCCCCCGTCCGCCTTGACCCGTCCATACCCGTCAGCGACGATGTCAAAATCAAAAAATAGGAGAATTCTAAGAATGGGGACGGATTCCGCGCCGCGGTCGGGACCTCTTACCGATATTCGCGTCATTGAAATGGGCACGATGATTGCAGGCCCATTCTGTGGCCAGCTTTTGGCTGATCACGGGGCTGAGGTGATTAAGCTCGAACAGCCAGAAGTTGGCGATCCGATGCGCCAATGGGGTAAGGAAAAACCTCATGGGAAGGCTTTGTTTTGGCCTGTTTTGTCACGTAACAAACTGTCGGCCACACTGAATGCCCGTGAGCCCGAGGGTCAGGCGCTGGTAAAGAAGCTTATGGAGGATGCGGATATTCTGCTGGAAAATTTCCGTCCCGGAACGATGGAGCGCTGGGGGCTAAGTTACGAAAACCTGTCTGCCATCAACCCAAAGCTGATCATGATCCGGGTGTCGGGTTTTGGGCAGACGGGGCCCTACGCTACACGGGCCGGCTACGGCGCCATCGGTGAGGCCATGGGTGGCCTACGTTATACTACCGGCGACCCATCTTTGCCGCCCAGCCGAGCAGGCATCTCAATTGGAGATTCGCTGGCGGCAACCCATGCCTGTCTCGGAGCGATGATGGCGCTGCATCAGGTTCACCTGACGGGCAAAGGCCAGATGATCGACGCGTCGATCTACGAATCCGTCCTCAACATGATGGAGAACATCGTCACTGAGTACGATGCCGGAGGTTACATCCGTGAGCGAACGGGGTCGTTTCTGCCCAAGATTGCGCCGTCTAATATCTATCCCACCAAAGATGGTATCTGGCTGGTGATCGGGGCCAATCAAGATTCGGTATGGGCGCGCATGGCGGAAGCTATGGACCGGCCTGAACTTGCCAGAGACGAACGCTACGCTACGCACCGTGCGCGCGGGATCAACCAGATTGAACTAGACGAGATTATTTCCGAGTGGACGCAAACCTTCTCCGTGGAGGATCTAGAGGAACGGCTGAACGATTTCGGCATTCCAAACGGCAAGATCTACCGCCCGCCGGAAATGCTGGACGATCCGCAGTTTCAGGCGCGGAACAGCATCGTTCGGGTGGAACATCCGGAATTCGGCAGCATCGCGATGCAAAATGTCACCCCGCGGTTTTCTAAAACTCAGGGCAGCGTCCGCCATCCCGGCCCGACGCTTGGTGAACATAACGACTATGTCTGGGGAGGAGTGGCCGGTAAGTCGGCCGACGAGATAGCGGCCCTGCGCGACCGCGGAATTATCTGAGGCGTGATATGGCGGCCAAGGTGGTTTGGGGTGCATGTGCCTGAAGATTACACCAGAAAGGCCGCCGGATATCTGCCGGCAGTTGTAGTGATTTCAAACAATTTTTGTGTTCAATCTGTATTCGCACGACGCCCCGCCTCTGATCGGGCCAGTAGGTAGGTGCTGGTAAAAATCACCACCGCTCCGGCAACAGTCCAGATGTCTGTGGTTTCGCTAAACAACAACCATCCCGCAGCGCCCACGATGGGAAGGCGCAGAAAGTCGAACGGCACAACGGCGCTCATCTCGGCGGCGCCATAGGCTCGGGTAATAAACCAGATTCCCGACGTTCCCGTGATTCCAACGCCTACCAGAAGCACCATGTCGATAGCCGTCGGTGGGACCCAGTAGACTATCGCGGGGATTCCGGCCAGCGGGCACATCAGGATGTTGACCCACAGAGTGGTGGATCCGACGCTTTCGGTCGATGTCAGTTTTTTGATGCACATATTGGAACAAGCGTACGAAATCGCACCGCCGAGCACGACGGCGGCGCCGAAGCCGATCTCATTAAAGCCCGGCCTCAACAGGATCAGCACGCCTGCGAACCCGCCCAGCGTCGCCGCTAAGCGCGCGCCCCCGAATTTTTCACCCAGTAGAATTGCCGCAAGCACGACGATAAAAATTGGTTGAGTGAAGCTCAGCGAGACGACATCTGCCAATGGTATTTCGCCGATCCCGATGAACAGACCGAGCACGCCAAAGTAGGCAAATACTGCTCGCATCAGATGTATAGGGAACCGTCGGGTCTTGAGTATGCGGAGCCCGGGTTCACGCATCAGGGGGGCCAGTAGAAACAGGGCAACCAATGTTCGGACAAACAGAATCTGGAACGATGTGTATTCCCCAGACAGCGCTCGTACCAGAACCATCATCGTCGACCACACGGCAACCGCTACCAGCATGTAGCCGATACCCCGAAGTGAGCTGTTCTGGGCGTTTTTCACCTCTTATAAGAGGGTTTTTCCGTGTCTAACTCAGTCTGGTCATGACGTGTTTCCGGAATGATCTGCGTTCGCACAGCGCGTCGTACCAGCGTTTCAGATTGACGAAATCTTCGCGCTCGATCGGTAGTTCGTACCAGCGATAGGCGATGGGTCCGATAGGAATATCCGCTATCGTGAAGTCGTCGCCGCCAACATACGTGTTGCTCGACAGATGATCATCAAGGATTGCCCATCTAGCAGCCCAGTCGTCGCGCGAGGCGTTGATCGTATCCATGTTGCGTTCGTCTGGCGATTTTCTGATCAGGCCGTGAAACACGGGCACCATACAGTGCACCAGCTCGGTCAGCTGCCAGTCCATCCACATTTCGCAGCGGGCCCTGTCGGCAGGGTCTTTGGGATATAACGTTCCCCGGGTGTACTTGGAGGCGAGGTAGCGTAGGATGGAGTTAGATTCCCACAGCACAAGATCGTTGTCGATGATGGTCGGAATCCGACCATTGGGATTGAGGGTTAGATAAGGCGCTTCGTGATTCTTGCCGAACTGTCCGCCTACGTCTTCACGTTCGTAATCTAGCCCGATTTCGTCCAGCAACCATAACGCTTTCATCACATTGGATGAATTCGTCCGGCCTTTCAACTGTAGCATGTTTTGTTCCCTTCATTCCGTTAATGGCCTACTCGCCCTACAGCCATCCATGTGATGATCCTTCTGGTGGCCGTAGAAGGTGGATTGGAGAGCAAACAACTAGATTAATGCATTCCGATGTTGATAACGTGTTTCCTGAACGCTGGGCGTGCGCAGATGGCATCATGCCAGCGTTTCAGGTTGGGGAAGTCTTCTCGCTCGATATCCAGGTTGAACCAGCGATAGGTGAACGGAGAGGCTGGAATATCGCCGATACCAAACGTGTCGCCAGACAGGTACTCGTGATCTGTCAGCCATGCTTCCAGTATCGCGTTCGCCTTCGCCCAACCGTCCCGCGCGGTGGCGATTTTTGCCAGATCGCGCTCGGCTTCCGGTGTTCGGATCAGGCCCTGATAAACTGGGACATGTGTGCTCGCTAGTGTGGAGACTGCCCAGTCCATCCAGCGGTCGGCACTGGCCTGCGCCTGAACGTCGTCTGGCTGTAGCCGGGTGCCGGCGCCGTGTTTATTGGCGAGATATCGGACGATCGCATTCGATTCCCACAGAACGAAACCGTCGTCGTTAATTGTCGGTACGCGGCCGTTGGGGTTCAGCGAGAGATACTCTGGCTGATCGTTGCCGCCAAACGGTCCCCCGATATCGGTGCGTTCATGCGGTATGTTCAGTTCCTCGCATATCCAGATCACTTTCTGCACATTGGACGAGGTCGCCCTTCCCAGAATCTTCAACATTCGTCGGTCCCTTCTAATCTAGTTGTATAAACAGGCATTTCAGGTATGCGCTTTCCGGCAGGTTTGGGTGTACGGGATGATCGGGCCCCGCGCCGCCTGTATGTAGTATGCGCCCCGAGCGGCCCGCATCCCGCACCCCGATGCGCACCTGTTCAGTAAACGACGCTACGTCCATGTGGTACGAACAGGACGCCATGCACAGGATGCCGCCCGGTTCGACCAAAAATGCCGACAGTCGTGTCAACTTTCGGTATCCCCGCGCTCCAGGTTTCAGGTCTTTCTTGGATTTTACGAAGGCTGGCGGATCGGCGACGACGATACCAAACCGTTCTTTGTCTTTCCCGAGCTTTTCGAGAGCGACGAACGCATCGGACTTTTCGAAGTGGCAAATGCCGCCGTATCCGGCCTCTTCTGCCGCCTGAGCTGCAATCTCCAAAGCCGGTTCCGACCGGTCGATGCACAGGACATCAGTTGCACCGGAAGCAGCGGCGGTCAGGCCGAACCCGCCGAGATAGCTGTAGACGTCCAGCACCCTATGCCCTGCCGCCAGCGACGCGACACGTGCGCGGTTTTCACGCTGATCGAAGAACCAGCCCGTTTTATGACCAGCCGATAGGTCGGCGAGAAACTCGACACCGTTTTCCGGTACGCGGGCCAGCGATGGCAGGTCGCCGATGATGTCGGTAGCCGCGTCGTCAAGACCTTCTATTCGCCGTGCTGCGCCAGTGCGTTGTAGGACGATACCGGTCGGTGTCGGCGCCTGCTGCAAAGCGGATACAATCTTCTCGGAAAGCTGATTCATGCCTGCTGTATTGAGCTGCACGACAAAGGTACGGTCGTACCGGTCGACGATTAGACCTGGTAGGCCGTCGGCTTCCGCGTGGACAAGCCGGTAGAACGGTTGGTTGAACATTCGGTCGCGCAACTTCATGGCCGCAGAAAACTTTCCGGCGAGCCAATCCACGTCGATTGCGGCGTCGGCGTCGCGATCTAGAACCCGGGCGCTGATCAGTGGCCGGGGGTTGAACATCGCAGTACCCAATGGGCGTTCATACGCGTCGGCCAGCGTAACGATTGCGCCCGGCGGAAGCTCCTTGAACTCCTCGGTCATATTGATCTCGTTGGAGTAGACCCAGGGGTGACCCGCATAGACGCGCTTGTGGCGCCCAGGCAACATCGGAATCGTCGGCCGGTTTTCCGCGTTCGCCTCTTGGGGCATTGCAATGTCGTCCATGGCTTTATTCTACAGGCTTCGGAGTGGTAAGGGTATCGTCAGGGTTGATTTGGAGTGCCGTATTTCTGTGACTGTTGGTGCGGTTCTGTGAAAATGGCTCAAGAATTACCCGGTACGCATAGCCTCGCGCATGGTGCTGTAATACCCGGCGGCGAAGATAATCAACGCGCCGGCGGCGGTCCAAACATCCATAACCTCGGTGAAGAGAAGCCATCCCAGAATTGCAGAAAAAGGGAGACGCATGAAATCAAATACGATGACGAAGCTAGCATCGCCCACCGCAAGCGAACGGGTAATAAAGTAATGTGTAGCGTAGCCGGTAATGCCTAGACCGATCATTGCTGGCATATCGGACCAAGTCGGTGTCTGCCAGACAAAAGCCGCCGGGACAGCTGAATAAATTAGGATAGTGACGCTCATGTAGAACACAACTGTGCTACCTGACTCTGTATCCGACAGCCGCTTGGTCACCACATGTGCACAGGAATATAGGAACGCTGCTAGCAGGATTGAAAGGGTGCCGATATTGACCGGAATTATGCCAGGCCGAATGATTATCAGAGCGCCGGCGAAACCGATCAAGATAGCGACCATGCGATGTCCGCCGATGCGCTCGCCCAGAAAAGCTGCTGCGATGATCGCTGTGAATAGCGGAGATGTGAATTGAAGCGCCGCCACATCTGCCAGCGCAATCTTCGTCACACCGAAAAACCAGGCAACGTTGCCGCCGTATAGGAATGCGTTGCGGAGCGCATGTGTTCCAAGCCGGTCGGTCTTGAAAACAGCCTTCCCTTGACGGACCAGAGATGGCGTCATCAGAAATAGGTTGATTACGTTGCGAAGGAAAATCATGAGCAGGATGGAATAGGTTGGTAAATAGCGTATACACACGGCCATCGCGGTTAAAGCCGCAGCGGCGGCAATCATCCACCAAGCCCCCTTTGCGGCATTACTCATCGAATTTTCCATGCATTTCCATATCACAAACCATATCGTCAATCCCCGAGTGCAATACCTTCACGCCGTCTGTCGGCACCGCCGTCATATCCGCGGGGCGTAACGCGGATACCATGCAGACCACTTGTCAGTGTTCGAATTCGCACATTGTGGCCTAGGCCCCTTAATGCGTCGACGTACTTTACCAGCTGGGTTCCTTTCTCTAGCTCTGTCCACCCATTCCGGTTGGTATGCGTCGGTAGGTCGATCGCGGCTTGCATGCCGAGTTTCCAGTCGATCAAGCCGATTAACGTTTTGGCAACATAGGCTATGATCCTTGATCCACCTGGAGACCCTACTATTGCAAAAAGCTGCCCGTCTTGGTTGAGGACAAGCTTCGGCGACATGGAACTTCGGGGGCGTTTTCGGGGGGCAACGGCGTTGGCAACCGAGCGGCCGTTGCGGCGGGGCGAATAGGCAAAATCCGACAGTTGGTTGTTTAGCAGGAATCCTCGTACCAACAGGCGGCTGCCGAAAGCGCGCGCGATCGAAGAGGTCATGCTGACAGCGTTGCCGTCGGCGTCGATCACTGACAGGTGTGACGTGGACGGAAATCCCTCGCGCGCATCTGGCGCAAGCCGCATGTGCTCTGAAGAAGGCGGAAGCCCAGGCATTGCCTTGCCCATGGACCCCGCCGAATTAATTTGTTTTGACCGGCGGCGCAGATAGCTCGAGTTGAGCATTCCTCGTACGGGTACCAATACAAAATCAGGGTCGCCGATATACTGCGCGCGGTCGGCATAGGCTAGACGACTGGCTTCCGATATTAGATGTACCGCTTCGACCGATCCTGGCTGGATTTGTGACATTTTAAAGGGTTTTAAAAGCCCGAGAATTTGTAGAACAGTAATCCCGCCCGAAGTTGGCGGCGGCATGCCACACACCCGCTTGTCTCGATAAACTATGCAGACAGGTGTGCGCTTTTTAGCCTTGTATCTCGCAATATCCGCTTGCGTCATTACAGCCGGATTATGGACGGCGCTTTTTACGGTAACCGCGATATCTTTTGAAATAGCCCCGGCATAAAAGGCATCTGGTCCTTTGGAGGCGATCAGGCGCAGCGTGTCGGCTAGCGGTGGATTGCGGAGACGGTGCCCGACCGGCAGAGGATTTCCGGATGGGGTATAAAAATAAGCACGCGCTGCTGGGAAGTCCCTCATATCTTTCGCGCGCCGGATCATTTTGTTGAGGCGCCGTGATACCTTAAAACCCTTTTCTGCTAGTTGAATTGCTGGATCGAAAAGCCTTGCCCATGGCAGATTTCCGTGATCCCTGTGGGCTAGGTACAGCATCTGTATTAAGCCTGGCACACCGACCGCAGTGCCACCTGTACCCACATCCTGAAATGCCCGGCGTTTGCCGTTAGACCTAATAAAGACTTCGGGGCGGATTTTCTCGGGGGCTGTCTCACGTCCGTCATAGGCTTCGATTTTCCGATCGGCCTCTCGGAAATGCATCAGGAAGGCCCCGCCACCGATACCGGAGCTTTGCGGTTCAACGAGGTTCAAAACCATTTGAGCGGCGATTGCGGCATCGACAGCGCTACCCCCGGCTCGCAGAATATCGCGTCCCGCTTCGGAGGCCATCGGGTGAGCGGCAACTATCATGTGTTGTTGGGGTAGATTAGGCGCTGCAGCACAGACCGAAATTTCGGAGACCAGCCCAATCAACAGTATAGAATAGTATTTTTTGTTACTGATTTTCCTTAACAAAGGTAGAGCGGTGTATGAAATTTGCGTAATCCCTTTTGCAGGTGCGAAAAAGAAGGTAGAACAGCCCAATCTCTCGCCGGATCAGCCTACGGAGGGCGACGATGAGCACCGCAAGCCGGATAAACCGGATTACAACGCCAGAACTATCGGCGCGCAAGGGCAACGAACCGATCGTGGTTTTGACCGCTTATACAGCACCGTTGGCACAGTTTCTCGATGAGCATGTCGACTGTCTCCTCGTCGGGGATTCCCTTGGCATGGTCGTGTACGGACTAGACACGACGCTGGCTGTTTCACTCGACATGATGATCAATCATGCCGCCGCCGTTGTGCGAGGGTCGACCCATTCGTGTGTGATTGTCGATATGCCATTCGCCTCTTATCAAGAATCGCCTGAACAGGCCTATCGCAATGCTGCCCGGATGATGCAGGAAACCGGAGTTGATGGTGTGAAACTCGAGGCCGGTCTGGCACTGGCCCCCACAATCAAATTTCTGGTGCAGCGCGGCATTCCGGTGATGGGTCATGTTGGGCTTATGCCGCAATCGGTAAACGCCTATGGCGGTTTCCGGGTTCAGGGGAAGGAAACGTCGGTCGCCCGTCAGGTGATCGATGACGCACGTGCGGTGTCCGATGCCGGCGCCTTTTCAATTGTGGTAGAAGGAGTCATGGAGCCGGTCGCGCGCGAAATTACCAATGTTGTGCCGGTTCCAACCATCGGTATTGGCGCGTCCGCCGAATGCGATGGCCAGGTTCTAGTAACAGAGGATTTGTTGGGTCTTTTCAGCGACTTTACACCGAAATTTGTCAAACGCTATGCAGGGCTGGGTGAACAGGTTGCTGCTGCCGCGGCAGCCTATGCCCAAGACGTTCGAGCCCGTCGCTTTCCCGCTTCTGAACATTGCTTTGGGGCGCCAAAGGCGGATGGTGCAGAGGTACGACAACTTAAATCCTGATCGCCATTTGCTGTGAAAGGCTCTCAAGAAAAAACCGATGTGTCGCCGACATTAAAAATAACTAGGACAGCAGCGGAACTGCGGGAAGAGGTTGAGGGTGCCCGTAAAAACGGCGCCGTCATCGGGTTAGTGCCTACCATGGGCGCTTTGCACGAAGGGCACCTTGCGTTGGTTAGCCGAGCGAGGCGCGACTGCGGATTGGTTGTTGCGAGCCTCTTCGTCAATCCCACACAGTTCGGGAAAAACGAAGATTTTGATTCTTATCCACGAGACGAGGCTAAAGACCTCGCCCTTTTCCATCAGCACGGCGTAGATATTGTCTATGCACCTAAGGTCGCAGAAATATATCCTGACGGTTTTGGGATCACTGTAACCGTGTCCGGTCTGGCCGAAGAATTGTGCGGCGCGATCCGGCCAGGCCACTTTGACGGTGTAACCACCGTCGTTTCCAAACTATTCGATCACTGCCATCCGGACGTCGCTTATTTCGGTGAAAAGGACTATCAGCAGCTTAGAGTGGTGGAGCAGATGGTATCGGATTTGGACCTATCGGTCCGGATTGTGGGTATTCCCATTGTCAGGGAAAAGGATGGTCTCGCACTGTCGTCACGAAATGCCTATCTCAATGTTTGCGAACGAAGCGTCGCGCCAGCATTGCAAAGGATAATGAGGGTGGTAGTAGATCGCCTCTCTCTCGGTGTTGACATGGAAGAACATTGCGAATGGGGTAGAGATGCAGTAATTCGTGCCGGTTTCGATCGGGTCGACTATTTCGAAATTCGAGATAATGAGACGTTACTTCAGGTGGATGGATTCCGTCCCGGCCTTCGCCTATTTGCTGCCGCGTGGCTAAGTGAAACGCGACTGATCGATAATATTGAGATAGACAAAATCAAATAGCGGTTTGTCGTGCATTGCACGGGCTTCGATAAACCCAACCAAAAAAAGAGGCGCGTATGTTCTACGAGACCGCAAAAAACAATCACGGCCTACCTTATAATCCCTATAAATCCATCGTGGTTCCCCGACCTATAGGTTGGATAACGACACTGAACTCTGATGGCGTGGTTAACTTGGCACCATATAGTCAGTTCAACAACCTAGGATACGACCCTCCGTACGTTATGTTTTCATCTGGCTCGGAAGTTGGTGCTGGTGGGCCAAAAGATAGCGCGCGAAATGCGCTGATTACTGGAGAATTTGTATGCAACATGGCTACATGGGAATTGCGCGATCAGGTTAACACCACGGCCCAGATGGTGCCGTCGGATGTAGATGAAGCGGAGATGGCCGAACTCGAGATGGTGCCGTCAAAATTGGTTGCCCCGCCTCGCGTAAAGGCTTCACCGGTTCACTTGGAATGTCGTTATCATGCTACGCTGACCCTGCCGGGGAATTCGGTAGACAATATAGTTTACCTAGTGGTCGGGGAAGTCCTCGGTGTTCATATCAATGACGACGTCATCACCGAGGAGGGAAAGATAGATATACTTAAATGTCGTCCGCTCGCGCGTATGGGATATTTCGACTACACCTCGGTCGAATCTGTGTTTGAAATTGCACCTAGCGGACCCAACCTAGAGAACATTCAGCGTGGTTTGGAGGGACGGGCAAGGGGCAGACAAGACGCGACTGAGTAAATCCGTGCCAGTATTACAAACACCCGACGCTATTAGCCGTCCTTTTCTGTAGTCAAAATTCTAGCGGACGTAAATATGAACTTCGTTGGATGTTACGGTGTTGCTGGTCAGCGCCGACATGCGGACCCTGTCCAGCGGCAGTCCCATGTCGGAGAGCGAACGTAGAACCTTTTCGGCATTTTTCTTTGAAGAGCTTGCCAAGAGCGAGGTTCGGGCAGCGTTTCCTCGGTTCGGCGACACGGCGATTAGGTCAAACATTGCATTCGGCCGGCGCTGCAGTGCTCGGCTTACCGCATTATACAACGGCTGCTCATATTGAACGGTGGCTCGGTCGAAACGGATCACGACCAGTGGTCGGCGCGCGCTTGCCGAGGGGAGGGGTGATGCCGCAAACCCGCTGCTAGCTGCCGGTGCGGCGGAAGAGAATGCCCGGTTACCGAGGCTCGATCCAAGTATCTCACCATTTTTGATGGCCAGAGCCATCGTCGTGAGGTTGGTGCGCTCGGCGCTGAGGTAGTTGCTTTGGCGAGAAATATCCTCACTCAACTCGTTGAGCAGTCGGTCGATGAGAACAACCGTGCGGTTGACTTCGTCCTCTAGAATAGACAACTGGCGATGGTCTTCGTCGATCGCGCCTGAAAGGCCATAGGCTGCGCGAGTTGTCTCCAGAAGGTACGCCGAAAGGGTCGATGTACTGGCCACGCCGTTGGCCAGTGTGTTCATTTGCGCGATATCACTTTCCACCTGAGCCAGGCTCGCTTGAGCCACATTCCACTGGCTAACCATTGCGGGATTGCCGGGCGTAGTGCCGACCTGCAACCGCGAGTTAATTCTGCCAACCGTCGTGTGGTAGTTCTGCGAGTGCCGAACGGTAAGAGTCCGGATCGACTGCAACTGAGTGTTCTGCTGAGTGATCTGAGACTGAAGCCGCCGCAATTCGCCTCGAATCTCGACGACGCGCTGACCTACATAGGTCCCAGTAGTAGCTCCCTGTGACACCTGCTGAGGGACAAAATTTGTCCTGCCGAGCGTGGGCGGTGGTGGCGGAGACAAGGTCGGTTGCCGGTTCGACTCGGCACGTGATGCCGGAATATTGGTCTGCGTATTTTGGCCACTGGATGGGTCTTTCCCAGTCAGCGACGGCCATATTACATCTGATGCAAAGGAGCAGCCGCCCACAAGGGTAAAGGCCGTCAAAACGACCGCACAACTTTTCGTAGCATTCGTCCGGGTTCTTAGAAGGGCCATGATGAAGGCCTCGCTCCCCAATAATTCATTTTTCGGCGGCCCCGGTAACAGAGTATAACAAAACCACCGAAAACGACGGAGTTTGCATAAGCAGTTGGGCCGGCAAGCATAGTACTTTAACGATTATCCATCTACAAGCCGATTGTCATTAAGAAAACGGCGGCTGGAAAAAAATATTCACGCTCCACTCTCCCGTATTTTATGCTAATTCGTTGAGGTTTTCTTCGTTCAAGCCTGTTCTCCCAGCCACAGGGTTTGCAGGCATCAACTTTTATAAAATTGGTCCGATACAAAAGAGTCGAAAATCGACAAACAACCGATTGCACCACGTATTGGCTTTGGCTATACCCTTGCAGCCCTTTGCGCCCGTAGCTCAACTGGATAGAGTGCCTGACTACGGATCAGGAGGTTGGGGGTTCGAATCCTCCCGGGCGCGCCACTTTTCTCCCACAAAACTGCCAGTTTTTAGACATTCTATGGAATCCGCGGGATTTGATCCTGATCAGACTTCTTAGCGTCACGGGAAATATCACAGGCGAGCAACCAAGTTGTTAACTTTTCGTTCGAGGGCCTGATTCTATCGAACGAATACATGAAAATATTTAACAATTGGGCAATTCAGAATATTTTATTTCAAATATAACTGCCACATAAAGGTTTTGTGAGAAGATAGGGCCAAGAAATTGTGAGTAACGTGTGGTCCGGATTGCCCAGATCCCCCGCCTTTGCTCTACGTTATAAATCTGTTATCAGCGCTATGAGATTAACCCTGACTTCGAAATGTCGGATAAACAACCGAAAATAGAAAAAATTCAAACGCCGCTCCCTAGAGTTACTGGGGTGTTGCGCCACGCGTTTGGGCATAATTTAGTCAACGGTTTCAGCGCCTTCCTTTTCGCTGCGGCAGGTCCCGGTGCAATGATCCTAGCTGTCGGGAGCGCCGCAAATTTACCTGCCAACCAGATTGCTGTCTGGCTGTTCGCCGGTTACTCACTAAGCGGCGTTCTAACAATATTGGTTTGCTATCTATATCGTCAGCCGCTGGCCTTCGGATACAGCATGCCGGCGCTGGTTATAGTTGGTCCGGCCCTGATGCACCTCTCGCTTGCGGAGATGGTAGGTGCATATCTGGTTACCGGCGCTTTGATTCTTCTTCTCGCGATGACCGGCTTTATCCGCAAAGTGACTGGGGCGTTGCCCGAACCTATCGTGATGGCAATGGTAGCGGGGGTGTTTCTGCCCTATGGGCTGCGAATGATCGAAGCCTTCGGCACCGGTGTTTGGATAGCTGGCGCGATGATCTGCGGATACCTTTTTTCTTCCGTATCGCCGGCATTACAAAGGCGTTTTCCGGCGCTGCTTTCGGCACTAATCGCAGGCACTGCCGCGATCGTATTAACTGGACACTTCAACCCCAGCGACGATATAGGGTTGCGGATAGTCGCCCCTGTTCTTGTTCGCCCGGACTTTAGCATAACGGCTATTATCGAATTCGTTATCCCCCTGACTATTACTGTTGTAGGCATTCACAATACGCAAGGATTTGCGATCCTGCGCAATGCCGGCTACCGACCGCCGGAGAATCTCTCCACGGTAATATGTGGCGGCGGCACGATAGTGTATGGTTTTTTGGGATGCGTCCCGACGGTGGTCACTGGGCCGGCGAACGCGATCCTAAATGTATCCGGCGATCGGGCGTGGCGTTTTGTCGGGGGTCTCTGGTTTGGGCTTTTTTTTATTCTGTTTGGTTTGTTCGCGCCTTCCGCACTGCAGATCGGGCTGGCGCTGCCAGCGGCTTTCATCGCGACTCTCGCGGGGCTCGCTATGATCCCGGTGCTTCAATCGGCGTTCATCATTGGTTTTGGCGGGAAATTCTCGCTCAGCGCGCTGGTGACCTTTCTGACGACCGTGGCTGGAGTATCGATATACGGTATTGGCGCTGCGTTCTGGGGACTGGTTTTCGGTTTCGCAGTTGCGCTAATTGTCGAACGCCCGGATTTCGACGCTCGTCAACCACAAAAATGAAGAGCGGCCGGGCTAACCGCCCGCTCGTTTTCGCAGCGGCCCTATATTCCTTTATTGGTATAAGAAGCCGGGTGCGGCGCGCGAAGTGCCTCTAGTCCTTTGCCCACAGCGACTCCCGCGATTATCATTAATGTAGTTGAAGCTAGAAAACCCGCGACGAAACCGACAGAAACTGACACAGCCATAGCAGACACGTGGGTGGCACCATGCAATACCGCGAGTGTTATGGCTATTAGAACGGAAATCGCGGCGCTCGGCCGCAGCGCGATCGCGGTTACGAACGCCAGAATTGCTACTGAAGCTAGGATCGTGGCATCAGTGCCTGAAACCGCAATACCGGCGAGGGCGATTGCTGCCCCTGCAGCCATAAAAACAAAAAATAAGCCCGGGAGTGCCCATGCAGTTTTTCCTGCCGTGCGGCCCGCCAACACGCCAACAGTAAGCAGTGCTAGCAGATGATCAAGACCGCTGATCGGGTGAAAAAAACCGGTTTCGATGCCAACACCGCTGTGCGCCTGTGCAGAGGTTGCGCCCAGCGTCGCAATCAGGGTGGTTACTGAAAGCAGTCCTAGTCCATTCTTCATTTTTTGGCTCTCCTAATTAATACCCGCGTCGTCGGATTCACAGGCGCGCATTTTATACAGGCTTTTCTGTCTACGACTCCGATTGAGTCAATGCAAGACGATGCGCCGAGTTTGCGCCGTTGTGATAGTATCGGGGGGCGCTCCACTTTTTAACTTTTTTTATAAATTAAAATGACCTTATGCGCGCTAATGGCGATCGCAGTTAATTACGAGATCCCCCTTTAATAAGTTATATTGTTAGGATCTTCAGAAGAAAAGCCTACGGAGAAGTGCGATGACGTCACCGCTTGATGGTACGATAACTGCCTCCCACTGGGGGGCCTACCGAGTATTGTCCTCCAACGGGCGCGTGACGGGGGTGCAGCCGTTTGAAAATGATCCCGAACCCTCACCGATGATTGATGCTATGCCGGATGTCGTGCATGCCGATTGCCGGGTCATGCAGCCAATGGTGCGAAAAGGCTGGCTGGAAGATGGTTATCAAAGTGATACCTCCGGGCGTGGTGTGGACCCATTTGTCCCGGTTTCCTGGGACGAGGCGATGGATCTTGTCGCTACAGAAATAGATCGCATAAGGACCGAAAATGGGAACGAAGCGATTTTTGCTTCGTCCGGTTGGGCCAGTGCTGGCACATTCCACTCAGCGACCACGCAACTGAAACGGTTTTTCAACGACGTTGGCGGTTTCATCGATCAGGTGACGAACTATTCCTTTGGGTCCGCCTCTGTGATCGTACCGCGTGTTACGGGCGGGATGGAACCGGTGATACGTCCGACCAGCTGGCCCAATATTGTGGAACATACGGAGCTGTTGGTCGCATTTGGAGGCATATCGCCTAAGAACAGTCAGGTGTCCAAAGACGGTATCGGGCGGCACGAAACTCAGGGTCATGTTCGCGAAGCAAATCGCGCCGGTATAGGCCTAGTGCAGATAAGCCCGATCCGGGACGATTTTATCGATGAGGTGGATGTCGAATGGATAGCACCTCGACCGAACACCGACACAGCATTGATGCTGGGAATTGCACATACGCTTGTAGCGGAGGATCTTCATGATCGGGAATTTTTAGACGTTTATTGCGCTGGTTATGAGCGGTTTGAACCCTACCTCCTTGGCGATAGTGATGGTGTTGTGAAAGATGCAGACTGGGCGGCAAACATTACCGGTATCGATGCTGGCCGTCTCCGTTCCCTAGCGCGACGCATGGCTGGGAAGCGAACCATGATCACTGTTAGCTGGTCAGTCCAACGCTGCGACCATGGAGAACAGCCCTGCTGGATGGCGATTACTCTTGCTGCGATGCTGGGACAAATCGGGCTGCCCGGTGGTGGTGTCGGAATTGGATATGGATCGAATGCCACGATCGGCCAACAAGCCTCTAAAATGCCAAATTTGGGCCTGCCGCAGGGCGGTAACAAAGTTAGCAATTATATCCCCATGGCCCGTGTTGTCGACATGCTACTCAGCCCCGGCGTAGCATATGATTTTAACGGCGAGCGACTAACTTATCCCGATATCCGGATGGTGTACTGGGCTGGCGGCAACCCGTTCCATAAACAACAAGATCTCAACAGATTTCTAAAAGCTTGGCAGAAGCCGGAAAGCATCATAGTGCACGAACCCTGGTGGACGCCCGCGGCACGGCGCGCGGATGTGGTGTTGCCGGTCACGACGACGCTTGAACGTAATGATATCGCCGCTGGGCTTAGGGACCGTTTCTTCGTCGCGATGTATCAGGCCGTGCCGCCGGTAGGCGAGGCCCGAAGCGATTATAGTATTTTTTCTGGACTAGCTGAGCGATTAGGCGTCGCCGAAGAGTTCACGGAGGGACGGGATGAAATGGAGTGGCTGCGGCATATGTATACGAACGCCCAGAGATCGGCCAGAAAGAGGAAGATCGAGATGCCAGAGTTCGACGCGTTTTGGGATAGTGGATTCTGGGAGTTTCATACACCAGAGGATTCCTCCATCCTGTTCGAAGGATTTCGTGCAGACCCCGATAAAATGGCGCTAAAAACACCGTCTGGACGCATCGAGATTTTCTCTAAAACTATTGACGAATTTGGGTATGATGATTGTCCTGGCCATCCGACGTGGTTGGAACCAGCTGAATGGTTGGGGTCGAAGAAAGTGGCAAAACACCCATTACACCTTATTTCTAACCAGCCGCTGCGGCGTATGCATAGCCAGCTGGATTTCTGCGAACCGAGCCAGAATACCAAGATCGCAGGCCGCGAACCCGTATCAATCCACCCCGATGACGCTGCGGCGCGGCAAATTTCGCAGGGCGACGTTGTGCGTCTTTTCAATGATCGCGGCGCGTGCTTAGCGGGTGCCGATGTAACGGAAAGCGTGCGTCAAGGAGTGGTGCGGCTTTCGACCGGTGCATGGCTTGACCCGCTGGACGCGGCTGATGCCGGTAGCCTTGAGAAGCACGGCAATCCGAATGTGCTCACGATCGATAAGGGGTCGTCAAGCTTGGCCCAGAGTTGTATTGCTCAGACAGCGCTAGTCGAAGTGGAACTCTACGTGGGCGATGCGCCGCCGATCACCGCGTTCGACACGCCTCAGATAGATGCGATATAGGGAGATCCTTTAATGCTGCTGTCTCAAGAAATTTAGACCTTTATCCGCACTCGGCGTAACAACTTGTTGCGGCGAGAGTATAATCAACCACAGCCTTGGCGTGGCGAACTTGTGCCTTTATCGAAAAGATCGTCGGGGAGGAGGGTAAATTTGGGGTCAACTCCATTGACAGGTTAATAGAGCTATTCTTAAGTTTTGATCGATGTACATATATTAAACCTTGGAGACTGGAAAATGGCAATTTCGCTAAAATCTTTATCTCCTGCGCTTGGAGCTGGCGTTGCGGGTGTCGACCTGCGCGATGGGTTAGACGATGCGGTTATGCGCCAGATACGCGAGATATGGCTAGATTATTTTGTTGTCGTTATTCCCGGTCAGAATCTTTCAAGCGATGATCAAATTGCGTTTACAGAATGGTTCGGCCCGCGCCAAGAAGTCAGGACTGTGAAGGTTGTCGATGACGGCCCCCAAAATTTCATGTACGTGGCAAACAAATCGGTCGACGGCATGAAAGGCGTATTGCCGGATGGCGAAATGCAATTTCATACCGATCAGTGCTATTACGAAACGCCATCGAGGGCGACAATTCTTTACGCGCTGGAAGTCCCGGCAGAAGGTGGCAATACAAAGTTTGCCAACGCCTATCGGGCCTATAATTCGCTTGATGATGCGACGAAGGAACGCCTAAAAGGCCTTAAAGCGCATCACGTTTATGACTACGATGCTAATGCAACAGTCAAAACGAATGAAAGCGCTGCAGATGCGCCGCGATATGAGCACCCGGTCGTTATCCGGCATCCGGAAACTGGACGTGAGGTGCTTTACGTCAATCGACTCATGACGGACCATATCGTCGGTATAGAACGGGCTGAGAGCGATGTGTTGCTGGAGGATTTATTCCAGGTACTGGAAGACCCGGCCCACACCTATGAACATGTATGGACACCGGGTGATCTGGTGATGTGGGACAATTTCTGCACTTTGCATGCGCGGACATGGTTTGATCCGTCGATGTCGCGTGTCCTGCGGCGCACCACAGTGGCCGGCGAAGTTCCCAGGCCTGCATTCGCGGCGGCGGCATAATGCAGTTACACGGAGTTCGACAACGCCTATAAACTGTAATAGGGAAGGCTCCGGGGGAGATGGGCTAATTGCTTGACGCCTGATGACTGGGCGTAAGAAACTGGTTGCGAGACATCATTTTTGAGGAAACCGGCATGGCTGTTGTCACACCGCTGTTAACTGTACACAAAGATTTGCCCGATCTGGCATCGCGATTTGTCGAGGTCGACGATATACCCTGGAAACCGACCCCGTGCGATGGTATTGAGATGAAAGTGCTGGTAGAAAACGAAGATACTGGCATGATGACGGCTCTCTTCAAATGGGCTCCGGGCTCTAAGCTCACCTTCCATGAGCATGTTGATCTTGAGCAGACATTTGTGCTGGAAGGATCGTTAGTCGATGACGAAGGGACCGTGACGGCGGGGAACTATGTCTGGCGGCCCCCGGGAAGCCGGCACGACGCTTGGGCGCCCGATGGCGCTTTAATCTTGTCAATGTTTCTGAAACCGAACATTTTTCTCGATGGAGAAAACGAGGGTGTACAGCTGCGGTGACGTATTGTCATCCGCCTAAACAGTACACCCGGCAGGCCCTAGGCTTTTTTGTGCCTGAGGTTAGTTCTTACTGCGAGAGCAAATTGGCAAAATTAGGTAAGACAAGGACGGTTTTCTGGAAGACCGTCAAGATAAACATCCCACTAGCGTCAGTCGGACGAACAGCCAAGCTGGATGTACTCCGGCACGAATTTATTTTGGTTAATGGTAATGGGGCAGTCGGAGGCGGTCAGCCCGCTGCTTAAATATCCAAAGAAATCTGGTTCGATATTGTTTCCCTTGTCCGCAGTTGCCGCGCTAAAATCGTTTCATGTCTGATACAGATGCCGTTTTGTTTGCCAACGAAGCGTTTTACCGGGCTTTTGCCGACCGCGATGAAGAGGCGATGGAAGATCTGTGGTCCGCGTCGGAGATGGTTGCGTGCCTCCATCCGGGATGGGGACCGCTTATGGGACGCGAGGAAGTGCTGTCAAGCTGGATGGCGATTATCCGCAACCCTGATTCCCCCGAGATACTGTGTCACAATGCGCATGCTCACGTGTATGGGGAAACCGCCTATGTAATTTGTTTCGAGGAAATTGCCGGCAATTTTCTGGTAGCGACAAACGTATTCGTTCGTGAAGGCAGGGTATGGAAAATGGTGCATCATCAGGCCGGACCGACCTCGGTCCGCCCCGACCCTCAAGCACAGGAGACGGTAGGGCCGGTAAACTGACGAGGTCTTTGGCCGTCTAATTCTTTTTAATAAACAGTCCTTTGATTGACCGGACGACCAGATTCCATAGCACTTTGAATGCCATACCGCCGACCTGTGCGGGTGCAGCGGCTTTTTGTGAGGACGGTGGGGCGTCAGGCGATTCTTCCAGACTAATGCTTGGTTCACCCGCTTCGGCCGTCCCAGATTGCTCTACCTCGATCTGTTTCGCTAAATTGTCAGCGAACTGGCCGATAATCTGGCTGGCTAGGTCTTGGATCATGCCGGCGCCGCGTCCATATTGCGCCACTGAGCCGGAGAGTTGAAGATCCGTGTGAATTTCTACTTTGGAGCCACCATCGACCGGTTCGAGATGGAAGCCGACATCAGCGTTGGCGCCACCGCGGCCCTTGGCATCAGCACCCTGCGCCTTGACGGTTGCCTTATGTTCCGCGTTGTCCACGTTCTCGAAAGTTACCGTACCTTGGAAGGTCAGCGCCACCGGACCGAGACGGACAGAGACGTTGCCCTTGAAGGTCTTGTCGTCGACGATTTCCGTCAGCTCCGCGCCCGGCATAGAGGGTGCGATGCGTTCGATGTCCATCAACGTCTTCCACGCCTGATCTGGCGGAAGTGGTACTTGAAAGCTGTTGTCGAACTCCATGATGACTCCTGTTTCTATTCAACTGTCGAGGTCAGGTCATTGTTGAGGGCCTGCCATATGCGGTTTGGTGTGGCCGGCATGTCGAAGCTGCGCACGCCTCGTGTCGCCAGCGCATCACAGATTGCATTCATGACAGCCGGCATCGCGCCGACACAGCCGGCTTCGCCTGCGCCCTTGATACCCATCGGATTGGTTGGGCTTGGGACTTCGTTTTCGTCCATTTCGAAACTGGGGCAGTCGTCGGCCCGCGGCATACCGTAATCCATGAACGACCCCGACACCATCTGGCCTGACTCGTCGTCCCATACCATGTTTTCGCACATAATCTGTCCGATACCCTGAACGGCGCCACCGTGTACCTGGCCAGCTAGCAGTAGCGGGTTGATAACGGTCCCGACATCGTCGACCATGCAGTAGCGCACGATCTCAGTTGTCCCGGTATCAGGATCTATTTCCACCTCGGCGACGTGACAGCCGTTTGGGAACGTTGGGGCTGGCGGTGACCATGCCGCCCATTCGTCAAGTCCCAGCTCAAATCCTGTCGGCGCGGTCATGAAATTGTGGGCGTGCTTGGCGGCATCCATAAGACCCATAGTTTTGTCGGTACCCGCCACTGTGAACGTTCCATCATCGAATTCGATATCTTCGACCGCGACTTCCAAGTGATGTGCTACAAGGGGCTTGCACTTTTCTACGATTTTATTAGCCGCGAGTTGGATTGACGCACCGCCAACCCCCGACGATCGAGAACCAAAAGTGCCGGTCCCCATCATAGATACATCTGAGTCCCCCTGTGCGAGCCGGACCTGTTCGAATTCTAAACCCAACATGTCAGCTAGCATCTGTCGAAAAATTGTCTCGTGCCCCTGACCGTGATTATGGGTGCCCATTATCAGCGTCACTGTTCCCGAAGGATCGAAGCGAATCTGCGCCCATTCCGGCGGACCACCGGCCGATTGCTCAATGCAATTGGCAATGCCGAAGCCTCGCAGCCTTCCTGCTTGTTCGGATTGCCCCCGGCGCAGATCAAAGTTGGCGTAGTCGATCATTTCCAGCGCGGCATCCATATTCTTTTCGAACTCCCCCGAATCGTAGGTGAACAGAAAGCCAGTGTTGAAAGGTTCGCTGATTTTGGGAATTAGATTGCGCCGGCGAATTTCGGCGGCATCAATACCCATCTCCCGAGCCGCGGTGTCGATCACCCGCTCGACGCAGTAAACCGCTTCCGGCCGTCCGGCGCCACGATAAGGACCGGTGGAATTAGTATTCGTAAACACGCCTGTTACATGTGTATAGATCGCTGGGGTTGTGTATGTGTTTGACAGTGAACCAAGGTTATTGGTCGATGAATGCGGCCCTAGCAGAGTTAAATATGCGCCCAGATTAGCCACAGTGATCACGCGCAATCCGGTAAAGATTCCGTTTTCGTCCAGTGCTAGTTCGGCGGTGACCACGTTGTCACGTGCTTGGTCATCCGACTGAAAAGCCTCTGTTCGGTCACCGGTCCATTTCACGGGGCGTCCCAGCAGCTTCGCTGTCCACAGAACAAGTATGTTTTCTGGGTAAGGGCCTGATCGCATACCGAAAGCGCCTCCCATGTCTTCCGACACTACGCGCAGCTTGTTCTGCGGTACTTTCAGAACTGGCTCTGCCATAGCTTGGCGAACACCGTGGGGACCCTGAGTGCCCGTTATTAAGGTGTATCGTTCGTCGAATTCGTCGTATTCGCCGATACAAGCGCGTGGTTCCATTGGCGCGACCGAAACGCGGCTGATAATGATATCTAGCTTGGTGACGTGATGGGCGCTGGCGAAGGCAGCCTCTGTTTTGTCCTTGTCTCCTAGCTCGAACACAAAGCAAATATTGTCCGGCGCATCGTCCCAGACGGTGCCCGCGCTGGAATCAAGTGCATGCGCAGTGCTGGTAATTGCTTTGTGTTCGTCGTAATCGACGGCGATCATTTCTGCCGCATCCTGAGCCTGTTTGTCGGTTTCTGCCACGACCCAGCACACCGGATCACCAACCATTTTGACCTCACCGGCGCGGAGCGCGGCATTTGGCGGCATGAACATGGGCGAGCCGTCGGGCTTCTGACGCGGAACCGCGCATGGGATGTTACCGAAACCGGACGCGGCATAATCGTCTCCGGTCCAGATACCGAGAACGCCGGGCAGGCGCTTGGCGGCGGATGTGTCGATCGACAGTATTTTTGCGTTTGCGTAAGGCGATCGCAGGACAAAGCCGTAGGCCTGCCCCGGTCGATGGAGGTCGTCTGAATACCGTCCCCCGCCTCGTAGCAGGCGCGGGTCTTCCCAGCGCGGGACACCCTGTCCGATTCCGAATTTGGTCATCCAGTTAACCTTTGAGAGGTGTTGGTTCCAATGTCGTTTGTGTACCGCTCAGTCGACTGCCTTGCAAGTTGGGGCCGGTTGAGAGGATTGGAACGGGAAATCAGTTGAGAAGTAAGACCAGAATTCCTATTACGATCGCGACGCAGCCAGCGATTTCTAGCCGGTTGATTTTCTCCTTGAAAATGAAAACCGTGGACGCGAAGGTGAAAATCATCTCAATTTGGGCGACTGCCTTCACCACAGCGGCTTTCTCTAGTGTCATCGCTGTGAACCAGCCGAACGATGCCGACGCGCCGACGAAACCGACGGCTAGAGCCGGTTTCCAGGCTGCCACAATCCGCCGAAGCTCAACGGGATCGCGCAGCGCGAAGAATGCGAGCATAACAATGGTCTGGAAAGTGATGGCGGCGCATAGCGTTACGGCGCCTTGCATCAGGAAATTTGGACCATTGAGCGACAACGAGGCACCGCGATACCCAACCGCCGCAATTCCAAAAAATGTCCCCGAACACAGCCCGATGGCGACGCTGCGTGTCGCCAGAGATGTGAAAAGCGTCGTCGGCTTCATTTCATTACGGGCAACGGAAATCAGCATGACACCCGCTACCGAGATCGCGATGGCGAGGACCACCACCCAAGACACAGTTTCAGAAAGGAATATCAGGCCGAAAAGCGCCGCTTGCGCAGGCTCCGTCCGCGAATAAGCGGTACCGACTGAAAAATTGCGATAGCTGAATAGGTGTATCAGCAGTGTCTGGGCGAAAATCTGCGCCAGTGCCGCCAAGACCACCCAGCCGATAAATGCCAAGTGTAGGCGGGGTAGGGTATATCCCGCCCCATAATAGAGAATGCCCAGAAATATAAAAGAAAAGGGTAGCCCGAAGCCGAACCGAACGAAGGTCGCGCCGGTCGTGCCGATGCGGCCTTTTAAATATTTCTGAAGGGTCGAGCGGATGTTCTGTAGAAATGCCGCCGCGACCGTTATAACAACCCAAGGTTCCATTCAGGCGATTCGCCCGGGCTTCAGGACCTATCCCCAAACCCGACGGGGGCGGAACAGCCGGCTGCCGCTTCGTCCGGCGGCATACTCTCGTCCCACAGGCGGCCGATAAACCGTTTGCCGCTCCAACCATCGGATGCTTCCGATGCAAGCCAGACCATTGGTGCTCGCATCACGGCCGGGGCGACCAGCATGCCGTCGGCGCCGGAGCGGCCTTCGTCCCCGGGATTACCGGGCAAAAGGTTGGTGTCGGCCGCCCCACCCGGAATTAGTATGTTACAGGTTACACCGGTACCGTCGAGATCTTCCGACCAGCAGCTCGTCGTTGCTTCCATCGCTGCCTTGGATGGTCCGTATGGCGAAAACCCAGCACGCTGCATGGTGTGGATGGACGTGGTCACGTTGACGACCCGGCCCCATCCTGCTCTCAGCATGTGGGGTACGGCTTCGCGCGCCATCTGAAACCCTCCATTTACGTTGGTTTCGATAATCTGGGCCCAGGTTTCCGCTTTCACGTCCCAGAACTTTGTCGGTGTCCGATTGAACGTATTCGAAACCAGCAGCATGCCGACGCCGGCGTTATTTACCAGCATATCGACCCCGCCGAATTCAGATACCGTGTTGGCGACAATCTTTGCACAGGCGGCTGGGTCACGGATGTCGGCGACCATGGCCTTTACTGTGCCCGCCAGTTCTTTCGTTTCCGATTCAATATCGTCGTCGATATGCATGGCCGCGGTAACGTTTGCTCCGGCAGTGGCCAGCGCGTGCACCATCGCCCGCCCCAGCCCCCGGCCGCCGCCAGTAATAATGCAGGTTGTACCGGTAAGATCATTTGTCGTCATTTCTGTATCCCCTGTCCGGAAATTTAGGAGGCACCCTAGCACGCCTGCCGGTGGTTGACAGCTAAGCTGGTCCCTGCACCGACCTTAGCCGTGTCAGTATCAGCATCAAAAGGCAGGCGACGCCGAACATCATGAAGAGCGACGCGTCGAAATCGCCTGTTGCGTGGGCTAGAGCGCCCATCGACATTGGGCCTAGCACGCCGCCGACCTCGCCCACCGAGAAATAAAGGCCGCTGGCGGCACCAACACGGCTGGTGTTGCCGTCGCCGCTTTCGATCAGTAGCAGAATCGAGATCGACGTCATAGCACCACGGCACATGCCCTGCAGGACTAGACCGACGGCTAGAAGCGGTCCGGATGCGGCCCACACCATTACTGTGGCGATGGCTGCGCAGATGAATAAACCAAGCAGGATAGTGAAGCGTTTGTCGGGCGTTGCCATGCGCGGAAGTGATAGCGATGCGACCATTCCAAACAGCGTCGGAATGGCGGCCCAGTATCCGGCTTCTGACGGGGTCATGCCGTAGGACCGCAGTAAATCCGGCAACCAATGGTTCATACCGTGGTTGTAAAATAGGATGAACAGCCCCATTAATAAGACCAATCGGACAACTGGGTCGCGAACCAGTTCCATAAACACATCCGACGACCGGCGCTTTTTTTCCGCTTTCAAGCGGTCTTCCATATCGCGGCTGGCTGGGTGTGCGCTTATGCCGAGCCAGATTACGCCGACCGCGACGATAAACAGGGCATAACCCAACATTAGGTCCCGCCAGTCGCCGCCCACGGCAGGCAGGAACACACTATTTGTAAGTGCTACCGCGACGATGCCACCGGTGGCGTTACCCGTAAAATAAATGCCCATGGCGAGACCACGTTCCTTGCCGGTGAACCACAGGCTGACCACCTTCGGTGCGCCGGACGAAATCAACGGTCCTCCGAAACCGAATACCATCACCGCCAGCAACAGTGTGATATAATCTGATGCCACGCCACGAAGTGCGACTGACGCTGCTATCACCAATACCGAGGCGAACATCATTCGCCGCGGTCCAAATCGGTCCAGCAGTCCGCCGCATGGGACTGAGCAGAAGATATAAGTCAGCTGCCAGGCTGCCAATACCGTTCCCATCTCACCCCGGTGCATGCCCAGATCAGTCATCAGCCGGTAAACCAGCGGCGCCAACGATGCAATAGCTAGCGCAAAGGCGAAGTATAGCAGCCAAACGCCGGCCAACATCATCCAACGGAACGAGTGTGGCGGACTGGTGGTATCGTCGGGGAAATTTGGGGCGAGCGCCATGGCCTAGGGTTTAGGGGATTCAGGTCCGCGTGGGAATGATAAGAGGTGAGTTGTCAGAACAGGCCTTCGACGACCCCACCGTTGCTGAGGCGGATTGAGTTCGCGGCAGGTACGCGTGGCAATCCCGGCATGGTCATGATATCGCCGCAGATTGCAACGACGAATTCAGCTCCGGCTGAAAGGCGAGCTTCGCGCACCGGTACAATATGATCCGAGGGCGCTCCCTTTAGATTTGGATCGGTAGAAAAGCTATATTGTGTTTTCGCCATGCAGACGGGGAGGTGTCCGTAGCCTTCGTCTTCCCAGCGTGATAACTGGTCCAGCAGGTTCCTATTGGCGACGGCTTCGGATGCGCGGTATATTTCCTTTGCAACCGCGTTGATTTTGTCAAACAGGCTCATTTCGTCCGGATAGATGGGTCTGAAGGCGGCTTTTCCGGTGTTGGCAATCTCGACTACCTTGTGCGCTAAGGCCTCGGTTCCGGCCGAACCATCAGCCCAGTGTGAGCATTCCACGACTTCCGCACCTGCTTCGCCGGCCGCGTCCGCGACCGCCGAGATCTCTGCGTCGGTGTCGGTCGAAAAACGGTTAACGGCGATGATCGGCGGAACACCGAATTTTTTTATGTTCTCAATATGTTGTTTCAGGTTGGCAATGCCTTCCTCCACTGCGCCGACGTTTTCCGTACTGAGATCATCTCGCTTCATCCCACCATGCATTTTCAGGGCGCGGATGGTAGCGACGATCACGGCGGCGTCCGGTTCGAGCCCAGCCTTGCGGCACTTGATGTCAAAGAATTTTTCTGCGCCCAGATCAGCGCCGAAACCCGCTTCGGTAACCACATAGTCCGACAGGCGCAAAGCTGCCTCTGTTGCCATGACAGTATTGCAGCCATGGGCGATATTAGCGAAAGGTCCACCGTGGACGAAGGCAGGATTGTTTTCTAGCGTTTGGACTAAGTTGGGCATCAGTGCGTCTTTGAGTAGAACTGCCATCGCGCCGTCGGCCTGAAGCTGTTTGGCGGTGATGGCTTCGCGCTTGCGTGTTTGGCCGACGACAATATTGCCGAGACGTCGTTCGAGGTCGGACAGCGAATTCGCTAGGCAAAAGATAGCCATGATTTCGGAGGCGACGGTTATGTCGTATCCGGTTTCGCGAACGAATCCGTTGGCGACCCCGCCAAGACCTACAGTAATGTTTCGGAGCGCCCGGTCGTTGATATCAACCACCCGGCGCCAAGATACGCGTCGCGAATCCAGCCGCAATTCGTTTTCCCAGTATAAATGGTTGTCGATCATCGCCGAAAGTAGGTTGTGTGCCGCCCCGATCGCATGCATGTCGCCGGTAAAGTGGAGATTGATGTCTTCCATTGGCACTACCTGCGCGTAACCGCCGCCGGCTGCGCCGCCTTTCATTCCGAAACACGGGCCGAGCGAAGGTTCGCGCACGCAAATTGCCGCCTTTTTACCAATCCGATTGAGTCCGTCTCCCAGCCCGACGGTTGTCGTCGTTTTGCCTTCTCCCGCAGGTGTCGGCGTGATGGCGGTGACCAAAATCAGCTTGCCGCGTGGGCGGTCCGAAATTCCTTCGAGAAATTTGTAGTCCACCTTGGCCTTGTTTAAACCGTATGGGTGCAGCGCCGCCGCCGGAATATCAAGCTTAGCGCCGATTTCTGTGATGGGTATCTGTCTAGCTGCGCGCGCGATTTCAATATCCGTGCCCTGATCGGCCATGTTGGGGTTCCGTTTCTGAAAACAAAGACCCTTAGGTTAGGCGTGATATAAGGGAATCATCAACTGCCCCTGCAGACTGTCAGGCTTAGAAAAGGGAGACTAGAACCTCAACTTTCACGGTTCTGGTGACGGCGATGGCTTCCAAAGTATTTAAGGTTGTTCCGTGGCCGCGGGTTGTAACGTTGTCACGGGGCTTTCAATGACCCTCGTTGACCACCCTGGGTGCCTCAAATTCTTATGTGCAGGGCAATACGAATGTTTGAACGAACCCTGTATTTAGAATTCAGTGTATCCAGACTGACGCTACTTTGGTCACGTGTTCTTTGCTATTGATTCGGCGGCGTGACGTCCCGCGATACGGCCCGAGGTAAAAGCCCAGCCGATGTGGTGGCCATGGCCTTTAAGCATCAGTCCACCCTGTCCGGCGGAGCCTGCAGCCCATATATTGTGGACAGGGTGGTCCCCGTGACCCAGTAGGCGAAGGTCCTTATCGACAGCAAGCCCCCCATCCGTGAGCACAATGTAGCTCTTGGCCGGGCCCAGCGCATAAAACGGCGGTATAGCAAGCGGCGCCGGGATGTCTCCGTCGTTGTGTGCCGACACGGCCTTTCTCAGAGATGCCGGATCCATCCCAAGGTTTTTGGCCAACTCTGCAACGCTGTTGCCGCGATAAAAAAGGTCAGGGCGTGTTTTCCGGAAATCGGCGAAATACGCATATGAAACCCCCGGCGCGGTGGCGATGAAGTGGGGCCATTTCGAATATCGCGCTGCTAGAGCCGAATCCAGGACGACATATCCAATCTTGTCGGCGCACTCTGCAATTTTATGCCCTAGCGAGGCTGACGGCGCGGTTATCCGTGCGCCATATTTGTCAACCAGAAGGGCGCCATTGCGAAAAAGATCGAGCTCCGGCGCCATGGAAGTTGTGGTGAAGCGAAGTATAAAGGGTCGCAGCAGCCAGCCGGGCGCGTATTTCAGTCCTAGCTTCATTATCCGGGTAACCAACCGCGACGGAGGTAGGCGTCGGTCGATGGTTTCCCGGGGTGGAGGCACAAACCGGAGGTTGGGTCCCGACAGAACATCGCCATTGAGAACGCGGGCGCCCAGCATAAACGCCATTTCGTGGCCGTCGCCGGTCGCGGTCGGGTTCATCGCCTCCACCCGCGAAACTGCCTCCGAGATATACTTTGCCTTCAGATCCGAGTTTGCCGCGTAATCGCCGCTAGCGAGGACGGTGGCGCGCGCTGCGATTTTCATCTCTCCATCGAATGAACGGCATGTAATGCCGGTGACGGCGCCCTGTTCTATCAGGAACCTTTCTGCCTTTACGTTGCATCTGATATCGACGCCGATTCGTTTGGCGTGTTTGCTCAACACTATAATGTAGGCTCGGGAGTTCGGCAGCACGTTGTGCATACGAGGTTGAGTGTGCGGTGGTTCGGGCATCGGGCCGTAAAACTCGACGCCCATCGACATTAACCATTTCAAGGTGTCACTAGCGTTATCGACGAACAGCCGTCGCAGTTCCGGATTATCCCGGTCTGCGTCCTTACCTGAAAATTTAGGCATATCACTAAAATGGGCGTCTGGGTTGTCAATGATTCCGGCGGCCAATTGTTGTGGGGTCTGGGTTGCCGTAAACGAACCTATCGACCAAGAGGTGGTACCGCCGGGGGATTCGTTCTTTTCGATTAGGATGACGCTGGCACCCAACGTGCGCGCTTCGATCGCAGCCGCTAGACCGGCCCCGCCGGCCCCTATGACTAGAACATCGCATGTTTCCGTCTTCACACCATCATCCTTTCCCACCAAAGCAGGACCTAAACTGTGTGACTTCCCGCCCTCGAGCCGATAAATTCACCATGACTGTTAACATGTATTATCCATGATCCTGAATTCTCGCACATATCTAAAATTCGTAGCGACCGCGCTGCTAATTTTTCTATCCGCCGCGTTGCAACACGCGATCGCGCAGGAGCCTGAGGCGGCTGCGGTGAAGCAGGTGCAGGGTGAAGCTCTACAAAACTCCGTTGCCAAACACCAAGAGATGGCAAAACGATTGGCGCTCGAAGAATCAGGGGTTAGCGTAGACGATGTTGAAGACTTGATCGGCACGCTGGAAGACCCCGATGCGCGCGGTCGGCTGCTCAGCCAATTGAAAACACTGAAAGCGAGTGTTGACTCCAAACCGCCTCCGGCAGTCAAACAGCCTAGTCGGTTCGGCGGCCAGATTGTCGAAATTCTGTCGGAACGGATTGACCGGGTCAGCGAAGAGCTCGCTATCGGGGCTGCGGTTCTTCTAGACGCGCCGAGGCTCGTCGACTGGTTTCATCGTCAGATTTCGGTTTCGGAAAGCCGGCAGATCTGGGTCGAGGTGCTATGGAAAGTCTTGGCGGTGCTGGGCGCTGGTTTTTTTGCGGGATGGACGGTCAGACTCTTGCTTGCCAGAACCCGCACCGCGATCGAAGGCAGGGACCGTGAATCCATCTGGATTCGGCTTCCGTTTTTGTTCGCGCGGACATTGGTAGATATTGTGCCGATCGCTGCGTTCGCGGTGGTTGCTTATCTGGTGCTGCCGCTTCTCCATCCGGGTGAGATTACGCGCCTGGTGGCTATATCGCTTGTGAATGCGAGCGTTATCGCGCGGGCGATCATGGCATCGGCGCGTATGTTCTTTGTACCACGCGCGACTAATCTGCGGGTTCTGCAGATCGGCGACGAAAGCGCCAACTATATCGTACTGTGGATCCGTCGCCTAACCAACCTTACAGTATACGGCTACTTTCTAGCCGAAGCTGGCCTCCTGCTGGGTCTGTCGCAGGGCGGTTACCTCGCACTGATGAAGATCGTCGGATTGTTGACGACGTTGCTGCTGATCATCTTCATCCTGCAAAACCGCCGGGTCGTCGCTGGCTGGGTGAGCGGGCCGGAATCCTCTGGTTTTCCCGGCCTTCAGTTGCTGCGCCGCCGCCTAGGAGATGTTTGGCACGTACTTAGCATCATCTATCTCGTCGCTGTTTATATTGTCTGGGCACTTGAGGTTTCGGGCGGTTTCGATGTTGTTTTCCGGGCGACCGCGTTTAGCATCGTAATCCTGTTAGCGGCAAAAATGCTGATGATTGGGTCGCATCACGCGGTGCAAAAGGGGTTTGGTGTGCGTAGGGAAGTGATTGCGCAGTACCCAGGACTGGCGCAACGCGCAAACCGATATTTTGCGATCCTAAACGTAGTGATCACCGCTGCCATCGCGATCGTCGCGGTGTTCGCAATCCTACAAGCCTGGGGCGTTGATTCCTTTGCCTGGGTGGGGACGGAGACCGGGCGTCGTGTCATTGGAAGCGCAATATCCAGCCTGTTCGTGATCGTGATCGCGGTGGTATTCTGGGAGATGATCTCGTCCGTGATTGAGCGTTATCTGGCGCGCAGCGACGAGGGAGAGTTAGAACTCAGCGCCCGGGCGAAAACCCTGCTGCCTCTTCTGCGCAGGGCACTGCTGGTCGTCGTTTCGACCGTCGTTAGTTTTATCGTTCTGTCCGAAATTGGGGTCAACATCGGCCCGCTGCTGGCTGGGGCTGGCGTGATCGGTCTGGCCGTCGGGTTCGGGTCCCAGACTTTAGTAAAGGATGTGATTACTGGCGTGTTCATTCTCGCCGAAGACCAGTTCGCCGTCGGCGATGTGGTGTGTGTAAACGAAAAATCGGGCGTGGTTGAGGAAATTACGATACGCACAATTCGATTTCGGGACCTCGGCGGCAATGTCCACATGATCCCGTTTAGTTCGGTCGGTATGGTCGAGAACATGACCAAAGATTTTTCGCGTTATGTGTTTGATGTCGGGATCGCCTACCGGGAGGATGTGGACGAAGTTATCGAAGTTTTGCGTGTTCTCGGGGCCGAGATGCAGGAAGACGACTATTACGGCCCCTTAATTAACCAGCCGATTGAGATCATGGGGCTCGACAAGTTCGCTGACTCGGCGGTAGTGGTCCGCGCGCGGCTTACCACAAAACCGATTAAGCAGTGGGAAGTTGGCCGTGAATTCAATCGCCGTATGAAACGAAAATTTGACAACCTGGGAATTGAGATTCCGTTTCCACATCAGACCATCTATTTTGGGGAAGATAAATCTGGCGGCGCCCCAACCGGTTATATCGAAGTGCGCGATCGCCGGGACAAGATAAAAGACCCGCCGAAGCAGTCTGTCCGTTCGGTCCGCACCGACAGTGTCGATAACGTGTCCGATGACGGCGAATAGGGCGGCGTGAGTTCGTTTTCCCGAGATATGGGCCGCGTTAACTGGATTGGCCTGTGGACTCACTATTCGAAAGAAGTGCAACGGTTCTGGAAGGTTGCCTTCCAGACGCTGATTGCGCCCATGGTCACGACCGTATTGTTCCTCGCCGTCTTCACGCTAGCGCTTGGCCGCGCGGTTGAAACGGTAAAGGGCGTGCCGTTTGAGGTGTTTCTCGCGCCCGGTCTGATCGTGTTTGCCATCATACAAAACTCCTTTGCCAACACGTCATCGTCTATGCTGATACTAAAAATACAGGGAAGTATCGTCGACTTGCTGATGCCGCCGCTGGCGGCGGGCGAATTAGTGCTAGGGTTTATCGCCGGTAGCGTGACACGTGGCGTGATTGTTGGAACGCTTGTCGGTGCCGTTATGTGGCTGTTTACCGATCTGGAGATCGTTAATCCATGGATTGTCATTTTCCACGGCGTGGGCGCGTCGATAATGCTGTCTTTGATCGGGTTGATCACCGCGATCTGGGCAGACAAATACGATAACGTCGCCTCCATAACCAACTTCGTAATCACGCCACTTTCGTTCTTGTCGGGCACGTTCTATTCGATAGACCGTCTGCCAGACATCTGGCACACCGTTGCGCAGTTCAATCCGTTTTTTTACATGATTGACGGTTTCCGATCCGGCTTTATCGGCACGTCGGACGCGCCGGTCTGGACGGGTATCGTCGTCATCACGTTTTTAAATTTGTTCCTGTGGGTGATATGTCATCAACTGTTTGCACGGGGCTGGAAATTGAAGGATTGATCCGCCGCCGCATTATCTAACCTGCCCCTGTTTATTAATTATTAATTTGTACAGAGTTATGGCCGTCGCCCCAGAGTTATGGCCGTCGCCAATGAACCCAGGCGTTGACGATAGTGCCGTCTGGCCATTCTCGGGACAGCAGCAATTTCATCTCGCCGCCGGGCATAAGTTTGATGCCACGCGACTGTTCTCCGCCTACCCATCCGGGGTTGAGTGCGAACTCCACCTTTGTGATCAAGGTATCGTTTTCCACCCGCCACCGACCACCGTAAGAGATATATGTATCGTATGCGGCTAGCCGGTGGGCGTCCGGCGCATCCGTGTGCCACGCTGGATTTCCAGGTAGTGGGGGGCGTCCGCCGTGACAGAGCGAAGCGTTCATCCATCCGTCCGGTGAAATAATGACCATTCCTCGTGGATCGTCGCCGTACCGTTCGAGAGCAATCTGCTGGTCGTTTGGGTCATCGTTGCCGCGCGCCACCACCAGCCAAGTGCCGGTAATGTCATGATCGGTGATCATTGGTTTTCTCCGGTTTCGAACGAGCATTTCCTCAACTTGGCGACCAGATCAATCATTACCGGCGCATTTTGGGGCAGACGCATCATGCCAAGGACGCTTCTGGGGTGACGGCCGTCGTTGCCGAACGCCGTTATGAAGACCTTCGATGCTTGGTCGGCGACCCGTGACATGCCGTCGAAATCTGGAGTGCAGGCGATATAACATTTTAACTGGAGAACGCCGGCCACCTGATCCAGATCGCCTTCTGCGGCTACGCGCAGCCAGTTAAGCGCTTGTAGCGCGCAGATCTGCATCTGGCGGCACGCCTCCTCTTCCGCTACTTCAGCACTGACTCGACCAAGGCTCTGTACCGCGCCGGTTTCCTTGGCGAGCGTGCCCGCTAGATAGACTGTATCTCCGCTGCGTTTGAAAGGGTCGTAGTCGTATGCCGGGCCTTCGGGTGGCGGCAGGGACAAGCCGATGGCGGCCAGGCGGTTTTCGGTCTGGCTGGTATGTATCATGGGTGCTCCGTATTTTGTCATTCTGCACCCTAGCAGGATTGGCGGCAGCATGCGTATAGTCTGCGGCATAATCCACCGAACCGGGACCTCCGATGATCGTTATTGACGGCTGCCAGTACGCAAACTGGTCCGAGAAAATTTTCCGAGAGATGAATGAAGGTGGGGTTTCCGCCGTCCATGTGACTATTTGTTATCACGAGGATTTCCGTGAAACAGTACAGAATATGGCCGATTGGAACCGGATGTTTGAATGCCACCCTGAGCTGATTATGCCGGGCCGGACGGCGGATGATGTCCGGGAGGCATATGCGAATGGAAAGACGGCAATCGTTTTCGGTTTCCAGAACTGTTCGCCGATTGAGGACGATATCGGGCTTGTTGAAATATGCCATCAGCTCGGCGCACGCTTTATGCAGCTCACCTACAATAACCAAAGTCTTCTCGCGACCGGTTGCTATGAGAAAAACGATACCGGCGTCACGCGTATGGGCCGCCAGGTTATTGCAGAAATGAATCGGGTAGGGCTTGTGGTCGACATGAGCCACTCCGGAGAACGTTCAACGTTAGAGGCAATCGAAATCTCCGAGCGCCCCATCGCTATCACGCATGCCAATCCGACTTTTTGGCATCCTGCTCTTCGCAATAAATCTGATGCGGTTCTAAAAGCGCTGGGGGACAGTGGTGGTATGCTCGGGTTTTCTCTTTATCCTCATCACCTGAGGGGCAAATCAGACTGCACCGCCGAAGATTTTTGCGACATGGCCGCTCGCAGTGCCAATCTGATGGGTGTCGATCACATCGGGATTGGGAGCGATCTGTGTCAGGATCAGCCTGATAGTGTAGTTAATTGGATGCGGGTAGGGCGCTGGACCAAGGATATTGACTACGGCGAAGGATCGGCTGCCGATGCGGGGTTTCCGCCCGCGCTATCCTGGTTCGGCAGTAATCTGGATTTTGGAAATATCGCGGAGGGCCTGCGGGTGCGAGGCTTCAACGAGGACGACGTGGAAAAGGTGATGGGCGGCAACTGGCTACGGTTTTTCGAGCAATCTTTTGGGCCGGCATCTTAATACGCGTGTTTATTCTGCCGCGTCTAGAATGTGTTGTGGCGTCGAGGAAACCACCTCTCCATATTTGGGGACGAACGCACCTTTGTCTAAATCCTCGATAAACGTCACGAATTCCGGCGCTATGTCTTTCAGTTCCACCAAAATGCGTTTGTGCTCCTCTACGCTGGCCCATTCGCCTATTAGCCAGAAATGGTCTTTGTCCTCGGTGTCGCGCAGCATAACGCCGTCCTTCACCTGATAGGGTGATTTGTGCATCGGGTTGCTATCCGAGTAGTCGAACTCCTCGAATTTCTTGATGAATTTCTCACCCGTGCCAGGCTTCACCCGGAAATCATAGATATGAAAAAAGTTTCCTTTATCGGCAAGTGGTATGAGTGCCATGGCGTCTCTTCCTCTGGGTTGATTTCGTGTCGCTTTAGCTACACGGGAAATACAAGACAGTTGTCTATCATTACACTGTCATAGGTGCAGATGCGTTCCTTTAACAAAAGTTTACCATTGTCGCGAATGAACACGTCGCGGTACTTGCCGACTTGCTGAATCCGGCTCGTTTCTTCCACTAACGTCTCAATCAGGGTGTAGTTTGCTGCCGCCGTGAGCTCTTTCCCGTCAATTGACAGTGCGCGGGTATTGGTGATTGACAGGTGCAGGTATCGCGGTGCGAACATCTCGGTGTTTAGCAAGGCATAGGCCCGGTCTTTCATCATCGCCTTGCCTTCGCAATATATTAGGCCGAGCGGTAGGCCAGATTCGGCATTGTCGCGGGCTATAACGTGATAGAACGCATCGTCGGTAAAATATTCTACCCAGCGGTCAACATCCATTGCATCTAGCGTTTCCGCGTAGGCATAATTGAACTCCTCGATTTCCATTCGGGCTTCGAGGAGGGCAGCCTTTTTGTCCTGGATCGCCGTAGCCATCATCCGAATTCCATTACGTCGCGATAATAGCGGTACATACCGCGAATTGCTCGCTCGGTGATGATTGTTTCGGTCGGTTCGTCGTCTTCGCCGAGAACGGCGAGGCCTTCGCGCGGCATTGCTTTGCGCACCCCGTCCTGCAGAAATTTGAGTGCCTCGTTGTCCTCTATCCCGAGAAAACCTGCAGGTCCGAATATATTGTTTTGGCGCAGGCGGTGGCGGGTCATTTCGTCGTCGTCGTCGACCCGGCCGAACACCGTCCACAACATCATGAATTCATTAGGACCGCGCGGAACCAGAAGCCGGGTGTTTAGGATGTTGGTCTGGCGTAGCGCGGTCAGTGTCGGGAATATCGTCAGGACAGATCCAGACCACTTCGAATTCACTTCCCGGAAAAATGACAGCACCCGTGGGTCGTGCAGTTTCATCGTTTTCTTAAATGCCTGCATGCTCGCCTGATCTTCTTCCGATACGTCGGGCCGGCCGTCAGAGCGGCGGGATAAGAGACCTCCGTGCCGACCGGTCTTATCAGTTGGTATGTTGGATTCGTTGGACGAAACGAACAAACCGAACGTCGTCAGATAAGTATGTAGCAAGGTGGCGTGATAGGGGTCTTTCAGGTTCTCTTGATACAGCTTCCAGTTGCTTGGCAAGATGTTGCGGTGAATTCCCAGTAGTTTGAACTCCGTACCATCGAAAGTCGCATCGAACTCGGCACAAATCTCAGGGCCGAGATATTCTTCAACGGATTCCATGTCGTCGCAGGCGGTAGCAAAGATCACCCCGCCCCGTGTGGCGACATGGAAACGCCGTAGTCCGAAGTCGGACATATCAAAATCCTTCGGCGCGCCACCTTTTCCCTTTACCCCACGCCGGAACGGGATAGCAGTCAAATTGCCTTTTAGGTCATATGTCCAGTTGTGATAAGGGCAGATGAAGCTATCGGCAGTGCCACGGTATTCGCGGCAGAACTCTACCCCACGATGGGCGCAGCGGTTCTCGAAGACGTGGAGTTCGCCTTCCGCGTCCCGCGTGAGGATCACTGGAAAGGGGCCTACATAAGACCGAATATAGTTACCAGGTTTAGAAACTTCACATTCGAGGCCCACATAATTCCAGTGGCGGCCTAGAAAAATCTTGTCGATTTCGCGTTCGTATACGCTCTGATCAGTGTAAATCCAGTCCGGAATGCGCGTTTCGTCCGTTGGCCAAGTATGGTCGGTGCTATTGTGCCGGTCGGAATTTGCAGTCAACCTATTGTCGCCGTCCATCGTTCCTTCTCCCGCCGAAAACGCGCTGCCGCAGTATTCCGGACGACGGCTCTGGCATCAAGGTTATTGTGAGGCGCAGAAATCCAAGCAAAACCGCCGTTGACAGCACAGGCCTACCTCAACATACTCCCGCTTTTTTTCGGCTTGGAAACTGGCCGATTGGATTCGGGCGGGTGCGCCCGGGAGAATGCCGGTGAACCAATCAGTAATGCCATCCTACGGGCGAACGGACATTGCCTTTGAAAAAGGCGAAGGTCCATACCTTTACGCGCCTGACGGACGCAAATTTCTCGACTTCGGAGCTGGTATTGCGGTTACCGCACTGGGCCATTCCCACCCACATCTCATTCAGGCTCTGACTGAGCAGGCCGGTTCGCTATGGCATACGTCCAATCTTTATCACATCCCTCAGCAGAAAAAGTTAGCTGACACTCTGGTTCAAACATCGTTCGCCGACACCGTGTTTTTCTGCAATTCCGGTGCGGAAGCGGTTGAGGCTTCGATTAAGCTGATGCGCAAGTATCATAGTGCCAACGGTAACTCTGAACGTTACCGGATGGTTTCATTCGAGGGCAGTTTCCACGGCCGGACGCTCGCCACTATCGCAGCGGGTGCTAACGACGCCCATCGTGCTGGCTTCGGCCCCGTCGTCGACGGTTTTGATCATGTTTCATTTGGTAATATGGATGAGGTCCGCGCAGCGGTGAATGACAAAACGGCAGGCATAATGGTCGAGCCTGTTCAAGGGGAAGGAGGCATACGACCTGCGGATGAGCAGTTTCTCAAGGATCTGCGTAGGCTTTGCGATGACGCAGGACTTCTGCTTATGTTCGACGAGGTGCAGACGGGGGTTGGTCGAACCGGCAAGCTATGGGCCCATCAATGGTCGGATATAGTGCCCGACGTAATGTCCTCAGCAAAGGCGCTGGGCGGCGGGTTTCCGATCGGTGCCTGTCTGGCGACTGCGGAAGCGGCGAAAGGCATCGTTCCCGGCACGCATGGCAGTACGTTTGGTGGCAACCCCCTTGCCGCGGCCTGCGCCAACGCAGTTCTCGACGTGGTTCTGGGCGGTGGGTTCCTCGATCACGTCTTGGAAATGGGCAGGCTGGTGGAAGCGGGACTCAACCGAGTAGTGTCGCGGCATCCCGATGTGATCCAGAGTGTGCGTGGTATTGGCATGATGTGGGGAATGAAATGCGTCGTTCCCAATGGCGAGCTTGTAGCGAAAGCTTTCGATCATGGCCTTTTGACAGTGCCTGCGGGCGATAATGTCGTGCGTTTTTTGCCGCCGCTGATCGTCGAAGAAAATCACATAGAAGAAGCCCTGACCGTGATCGAAAACTGTGCACAAGAATTTGTATCATGAAAAGTGCGCCCAAACATTTTCTCGAACTGAAAGAGGTGGCATCTGACGAATTGCGCCGGATTGTTGACATAGGCGCTTCATTCAAACGCGGCGATAAGTTCAATGGAACATCTCAGCCCCTAGAGAATCAGGCCCTTGCGATGATTTTCGAAAACCCGTCAACGCGCACCCGCGTGTCTTTCGAAGTTGCGATGAAACAGCTTGGTGGGACCGTTGTCGTTCTGACGCCAAACGAAATGCAGATCGGTCGGGGTGAAACGATCGCCGACACTGCGCGCGTTCTTTCGCGCTATGTCGATGCGATTATGATGAGGACAAACGAAAACCAGAAGCTGGCAGAGCTAGCTGCCCATGCGGAAGTACCTGTCATAAACGGACTGACTGATCACTCACATCCGTGTCAGCTGATGGCCGACATTATGACTTTTGAAGAGCATAGGGGTGATATCGGCGGCAAGCGTATCGCCTGGTGCGGCGATGGTAATAATATGTCGCGTAGCTGGATCGAGGCGGCGGCTCATTTCGAGTTCGAGATTCGCCTCGCCTGTCCGCCTCAACTAGCGCCGCCGCAGGATGCCATAGACTGGGCGCGCTCTGCAGGCGCGACGGTCCTGTCGACCACTGACCCAGATGAGGCTGTTGACGGCGTTGACTGCGTAGTGACTGATACTTGGGTTTCGATGGGCGATACCGAGGCCGAAAAGCGTCACGATCTTCTATCACCCTACAAGGTAGACCGTCGGCTAATGGACCGCGCAGCGAAAGATGCAATTTTTATGCATTGCCTACCCGCACATCGGGACGAAGAGGTGACGGCGGAAATCATTGATGGTCCCGGGTCAGTGATCTGGGATGAGGCTGAAAACCGACTCCATGCACAGAAAGGCATACTCGCCTGGTGTTTGTCTTGATTGGCTGATGGACCAACGCTTCATTCCGGACGATATCGTCCAGCCCTTTCAGCTCGAAAATGCGGTAGCTCGTGGCCGTCTTGTTCGATTGGGCCCAGTGGTGCAGGAAATACTGAACGCACATGATTACCCTGAACCGGTTGCCCGCATTCTTGCTGAAACGCTTTCTCTTGCGTCGCTGGTTGCAGGAATTTTTAAGTTTGACGGCGTATTCTCTCTGCAGGCAAAAGGCGATGGCCCATTAGGGATAGTGGTAGTGGACCTGACCAGCAATGGCGCGTTACGGGGATATGCCCAGTTCCGGGCTAAAGATATCGCGGCGCTGGGCGATAAATGGTGTGACGGCCCTGTCCCGCACCTTCTTGGCGGTGGGTATCTGAGCTTGACGGTTGATCAGGGCAAGGAAACCGAACGCTATCAGGGAATTGTCGAACTAACGGGTGAAACTCTTGCTGACTGCGCGCACAACTATTTCCGTCAGTCAGATCAATTCGAGGGTATAGTCAAACTGACATCTGGAAGGAATGCCGATGGTGGCTGGCGGTCTGGCGGTCTGTTGATCCAGAAAATGCCACCCGCAGGAACAGTGCTTCAATCCGGCGATGTTACGGACGAGGAGCTAGAGGAAGCTTGGCGTAGGGCTGTCGCCCTGATGGCCAGCAGCCGGGATGAAGAGCTTCTTAATGTCGAACTACACCCGCATGAGCTGTTGTTCCGTTTATTCCACGAGGATGGGGTAAGGGTGTTTGATCCTGATCAACTTGAAATGCGTTGCAGGTGTTCCAAGGAAAGGGTTGAGAATATGCTAAAATCATTTCCGCGCGCCGAGATAGAGACACTGAAAGTCGGCGAAAACGTTCTGGTTTCGTGTGAATTCTGCGGTCGCGATTATATGTTCTCTGAAAAAGAACTCGACCAGATTTTCGGCGCTTGATGTTTGCACCCATCGGGGACATAAAAAAGGCACGCCTCTTCTGGAGTGACCTCATGGGGTTTAAATCTTTGAAGTTTGCCTGCCTAACATTGGTCGCTATGGCTTCTGCTGGCTGCAATGCCGATGTCCAGAATAGCGGATTTCCGGAGATATCTTTCGCGCATCTTAAACCGATATCTCTGAACGTCGCGAGAATTGAGGTAGAGAATAGGTACGTTTCGCCCGCTGTTCGGCCGAACGTCGAGCACAAATTTCCCTCTTCTCCCGCCGCGGTAGCGGTCAATTGGGCGCGAGATCGTCTTCGAGCCGTGGGTGCGTCAGGTGTGGCACGGGTGGTCGTCCGACGAGCAAGCGTGGTTGAGGTGCCGCTAAAGAGGTCCGAGGGCTTCCAAGGGCTATTCACCAGAGACCAATCCGAACGGTACGATGCCTTGATCGATATGGTGGCTGAAATTCGCGACGAGACTGGAAATGTGCGTGTCACAGTTGAATCGAGGGCCAGTCGGTCTCGGACAGTGCCTGAAAACCTGTCTCTGATGCAGCGCGAGACGGTTTGGTTCGAAATGGCCGAAGCGATGATGTCGGATCTGAATATAGCTCTCGAAAGCCAGATCCGGATTCATATGAAAAACTGGATCCGCTAATGCGGGGCCACAGGTTGCGTTCCCATAAATGGGCGATGAGGTAGTCGATCAGTGGCAGGTTCTAATTGTGCCATCTGGTATCGCGGGAGATCAGATTGCGCAGGGTTTCCATAGCTGTGTCGAAGGACGTCGCTATCAGCCGCGCCAGAACCAGGGTGCGAAAAGCACGAGAACCGTAAATAACTCTAGCCGGCCCAACAACATGCCGGCTGATAGCACCCACTTGGCGCTATCCGGTAGTGCCGAGAAGTTGCTGGTCGGTCCGATGATGTCTCCCAGCGCTGGCCCGACATTGCAAATCGCGGTGGCTGCACCAGAAATGGCAGTTAGGAAATCGAGTCCGATGAAATGCAGCAATCCCGCAAGGATTGCGAACGTGAGCATAAAGAGGAAGAAAAAGCTCATGACGGAGTTTTCGACCTCGTTCGAGATAGGCCGTCCGTTGAAAGTCCCGATGAAGACGCCGTGTGGGCGGATTAGATGTTTCATTTGCACATTGGCGGTTTGGTAAAGTATTTGATACCGAAAAATCTTGATTGAGCATGTTGTCGATCCGGCGCATCCACCTATGAACATAATGAAAAAGAAGACACCGGTTGCAAACGAACCCCAACCTGCGTAGTTGGCTGAAGAGAATCCCGTACCCGTTATAATCGAAGTTACGTTGAAGGCTGCCTCTCGTAAAGCGCGTCCGATATTGATGTCATTGTTTATGTAATGGGCAATAGTTACCGAAAGGACGAAAAAAGTGACGATCAAGAGAAACCATCGAACTTGGGTGTCGCGCCACAACTGAACCGGCTTACCCCGTATGACCTGCAAATACAGTACAAAAGGCAGGGCGCCGAGCAACATGAAACCGTTGATAATGACCTCAGCAGAGGGGTTGAAGAATGCACCGATTGAGCCGTCACGAGTGGAGAACCCACCCGTCGCAATTGTAGTCATCGCATGCGCGATTGCATCAAAACCCTTTAGGCCTGCAAACCATAGAAGGGTGGTGCAGGCCGCTGTTAAAGCCAGATAGACAAATCCGACACCGCTTGCGATTTGGGCTACGCGCGGCAGTACTTTTTCCGAACTGTCAGAGGATTCCGTCTGAAATAACTGGTTCCCGCCTATCTTAAGCATTGGCAGAATAGCGATCGACATAACAATGATACCAATCCCGCCCAGCCACTGCAGGATCGCACGCCACAATAATATTCCGTTTGGTGCAGTATCTAGGCTGGTGATCACCGTCGATCCCGTGGTGGTTAATCCGGACATTGCTTCGAAAAAGGCGTCCGTAAAATCGAGTTCTAGATCGGCGAAGACGAAGGGCAGGGCAGCAAAAAATGTCATTGCCAGCCAACTGGCTGTCGTTAGAATAAATGCCTGCCGGACAGATAGCCGGGACGGCGGAGTCATCGTGGTCAGCAGCAGGGTTATGCCGATAAACGCGGTAAGTGCCGCAGAGGTAGCAAAGACCTGCCAGTCTGGATGTCCCGCGACTAGATCAGCTACCAGCGGCGCACACATCGCCGCTGCCAGAGTCGTCAGCAGGATACCGATAATATATAGAATGGGGCGGAAATCGAGCACGGCTCTGATCCGGTTCTATGGCCTAGGTTAGGGTGCGATCATATGTTTGCTATGGGATGCTTTAATTTACTTGTCTCGGTTCGTGAGGCGAATCCAGCGAAAATGCAGGAATCTCGATGTCGAATTTTTCGCCTGCGGTAGTTTTCATCTGATACGTACCTTTCATTATTCCCGACGGGGTCGGTAATGGAGTACCACTAGTGTATTCATAGGATTCGCCGGGATTTAGGACTGGCTGCTCGCCTACGACGCCGGCGCCGCGCACTTCCTGTATTCGGCCTAGACCGTCGGTAATATGCCAGTAACGCGTCAGCAACTGTACGGTCTCCGGGCCCTCGTTTTCGATCTGGACGCGATAGGCCCATACGAATTGTCCATCGTCTGGCTCAGATTGCTCCTCCAGATAGATTGGCTCAACATCGACGCGGATCTCTCGTGTAACGGCATAATACATATGGTGTTATCCGGTTGGTTATTGCCGCCAGTGTAATAGATTTTGCAAATCAGTGAAATCGCTCGGATGTTGCGACATCCGGACATCAGATAGCGGCGAAGGATTGTTCAAGATCTTCCCGCACATCAACAGGGTCTTCCAAACCGACTGACAACCTTACCATGCCGTCGTCTAGCCCCAAAGCGGCTCGATCCTCCTCAGATAGGCGTTGGTGGGTCGTCGTGGCGGGATGGGTCATAAGACTTTTGGAATCGCCCAAATTATTGGAAATATCGATCAGCTTCATGGCGTTCATAAATTTAAACGCAGCCTCTTTGCCGCCTTGATGCGAAAAGGTGACCACGTTGCCGAAACCCGACATCTGTCTCGCTGCCAGATCGTGCTGAGGGTGGCTTTTCAGCCCCGGATACCGGACCTTGAGGAGATCTCCTCGTGTTTCAAGGTAGTTGGCAATCAAGCTAGCGTTTTCACAATGCTGGCGGATGCGGAGATCTAGTGTTTCAAGACCCTTGAGCATTACCCAAGCATTGAAGGGGCTTAACGATGGTCCTGTATGACGGAGAAATGGCTTTAGCGTGTTTTCGCAAAAGTCCTCTTCACCGAGTACGATGCCGCCCAGACACCGGCCCTGACCATCGATATGCTTGGTTGCCGAGTAGACAACGATATCGGCGCCCAGTTGTATCGGTTTCTGCAGCAGCGGTGTCGCGAACACGTTATCGACGATGACCTTTGCGCCGGTATTGCGCGCAAGATCTGCGACCGCCCGGATATCGACTATATCTAGGCCCGGGTTAGACGGCGTCTCCACAAACACGCACTTGGTTGGTCTCTTCAACGCGTCTTCCCATTGGTTGAGATCGGTGCCGTCAACTATTGTGGTTTCCAATCCGTATTTGGGCAGGATATCGGTCAGAATATACAGGCATGATCCGAAAAGCGCCCGGCTGGCGACGATATGATCGCCTGCTTCCACCATGCACGCTATCGATGCGAACACTGCAGACATGCCGGTCGCCGTCGCTTTACCTTTATCTGCGCCGTCGATAAGTGCCATGCGCTCCTCAAACATGTTCACGGTTGGGTTTGAGAAGCGCGAATAGATGAACCGGTCAATCTGGCCCTGAAAGGCATTTTCCGCCTGCTCGGCGTTTTCATATACAAAGCCTGATGTCGCAAATATTGCCTCGCCGGTTTCGCCGAATTCGCTTCTCCGAGTGCCACCCCGTACCGCTAGCGTTTGTGTACGCCAGCTATCTTGAACCGGTTTGTTTAATGCCATGTGCTGTTCCCTGTAGAACGCCCAAATAAAAAAACCCTCGACCTAAAGGACGGGGTTTCAGGAAACTCCCGACCTTTTAGCGATTGTTTTAACGTGGCCGCAAGCCGGTCGGCTCAAATCACCACGAGAGGAA
>JAYYZV010000021.1:0-14190 GCA_036339975.1 Pseudomonadota bacterium
GTTGCAAATATTGCCTCGCCGGTTTCGCCGAATTCGCTTCTGCGAGTGCCACCGCGTACCGCTAGCGTCTGTGTACGCCAACTATCCTGAATCGGTTTGTTTACTGCCATGTGCTGTTCCTTGTAGAACACCCAAATAAAAAACCCCCGACCTAAGGGACGGGGTTTTCAGGAAACTCCCGACCTTTTAGCGGTTGTTTTAACGTGGCCGCAAGCCGGTCGGCTCAAATCACCACGAGAGGAGAGATTGATACGCCCGCTATAATTTAACGTCAAGCGGTGGTTTGCGGATGGGTTTCCCGCCAACGCAATATCGCCGCGGAGAAAAGTATCATTGCGCCACATTGATGTGCCCAGGCGATATACAGCGATGCTCCTGATAAAATCGTCAAGATGCCGAGACAGAACTGAAGGACGGCGACTACACCAAGGACGTTAAGTGCCATCGATTTTGCCCTGCGGTGGCGCCACCAGGTCCACATGATTACCGCCACCGTAGTGATAGCAAGAAAACGGTGGAGCCATTGTATTAGCCCTATATTCTCAAAAAAGTTTAGCCACAATGGCGATATCAACAGCGCATCGCGCGGAAAAAAACGTCCATCCATCAAGGGAAAGGTGTTGAATGTGGCGCCGCCATCCAAGCCGGCCAGAAGTGCACCCCAAATCATAGTAGTGAAAATTAGTGCGGCTGGCCAAACCGACCCGCGCCTAAATTCCGCGGAATTTCCCTTCTGCGAGCCCAGTCCGGCGGCGATATATAACATGATGCCGTATATTACCACCGCCAGTCCGAGATGCGCGGCCAGCCGGTAATGGCTGACGGTCGGCTCGTCTACTAGACCGGATTTGACCATATACCAGCCCAGTGCGCCCTGAGCAGTGCCTAATAGGAAAAGCAGGCCCAACCTGCGTGTCAGCCAAGCTGGTAGGTGATAACGGAAGACGAACCAGACAAACGGCAAGAGATATACGATACCGAGGATGCGCCCCAGCAATCGATGCAGGTATTCTAGCCAAAATATGCGTTTAAAATCCTCCAGCCCCATCCAGAAGTTAAGTTTTTGAAATTCTGGCGAAGCGCGATAAGCGTCAAACGTGTTCCCCCATGCATAGTCTGACATGGGCGGCAACCATCCGGTGACAGGCCGCCAATCCACCATCGACAGGCCAGATTCTGTCAAACGTGTGATGCCGCCTAGAAGCACCATCGCGAAAACAAATCCGCTGCAGATATATAGCCAAATTTGAATAGACTTGTATGGCAGTTTCGCGTTTGACCTTGCCATTACATAGGCCCCCGCTAGTTTTTCTAGCTGATTAATTAGTCGGGGCCGGAGGTTCTGGCAACGGTAGGTCGTGCTTTTCAGGCGTAAAACGGCTCTTTTATTCTTGTGAGGTAGAAGCTTCGTAGTCGCTCCACCGTCAAGTTATTTGATATGTGACAAGAAGTTCCTCGTGTCTGTCACTGCTTCCGCAATGCTAACCCGTTTGATTTCGACTCCATCGGGAAAGGCACCTGCAAGGCGGGATGGCATCATAGGATCCAGCATCACGAAGACGCCTGAATCGGTTGCACGCCGCACTAGGCGTCCATAGGCCTGTTTAAGGCGCAGGCGAGTTATCAGATCGTCGTATTTTGTTCGGTTGAACACCCTGCGGCGAGCACGATGTAATATCGATGGCCGTGGCCAGGGTACCCGGTCGAATACTATCAGCCTCAAACTGCGCCCAGGAACATCCACCCCGTCGCGGACAGCGTCTGTCCCGAGTAGACAAGAATGTTCTTCTGCACGGAAGATATCAACAAGGCACCCGGTATCCATTTGATCGACATGTTGTGCCAGTAGCAGGGTGCCGGCGTCTTCCATCACCTGGGCGATATTCTCATGTACGGCCCGAAGTCGGCTGATTGCCGTAAACAGACCGAGCCCACCTCCGCCGGAGGCGACAAACAATTCGCGATAGGCGGCGCCGACTTGGTCCAAATCATCTTTCCGCACATCTGTAACCACCAAGACTTTTGTTTGTTTTGGATAATCGAAAGGAGATGAAACCTGGGCTCTATAGGGCGGTTCTTCTAAATGAACGGTTCCTGTGCGCTCTTCCGCAGCCAGCCAGTCAACCTCTGAATTTCCCGTCCCATCCCGAAGTGTGGCCGACGTCACCACAATCCCGTGGGATGGTTCCACGACGCCCTTGGTGAAAGGCAACATCGGGTCAATCCAGTGGCGGTGCATCCCTATATTGACATCCCGTCCTTGTGACCGAGAGACAGAGAACCAGTCCACGAATTCCTCCGGCGTGCCGTCGGCTAGCGTATTGAGCATTGATCGCCACTCTTCTATCTCGCCCTCAGCACGCCGCCGCAGGCTCCGGCTTACACTTTCGATTCGGTTGCGCAGAGGCGTATCAAGGTCGCTAGCGTTTTCGTCCATCACAACCATTAGCCGCTCAGAAAGGGCGCGCATGGGCTCGATCAGCCTGTTAAGTGATACCCGAAGTGTTGCTGCGGCGGCTATCAGACCCGGCAGAGGGTTATCTGTTTCTGTTTCCAAATCGTAGAGCGACCGCGGATCTTTGGTTCGCGCATACACCTGCTGGCGTAATTCTTTGAGAAATAGCTCGGTGTCGCCGAGTGGCGCTTCGCCCGCGATACGCTGGTTCCAGCCGGGGCCCGGGAGGATTAATGCTGAGTCTATGATGGCATCCACCAATTCGCGAATACGGTCGTCCAGAACCGTGATATCCTCAACCCGCCGCCGCAAACCTCTTGCTCGAGTTTTGTTTCCTTTTTCGGAGCCCAGCAGCCATCGACGCAGTTCCGCACTGTCTTGGCCGCTTAGCTGCGTCGAAAAGGCACTGTCCGCTGCGTCGAACAAATGATGGCCTTCGTCGAACACCATGCGCGTAGGAATTTGCCCGTCGTCCATCCCGCCTGTAGCGGTTTGCGTTAGTACCAGAGCATGGTTGGCAACTACGATGTCGGCGCGTTTTGCACGGCGGATCGTCTTCTCCACAAAACATTTATGATAATGAGTGCATGCTGAGTAGACGCATTCTCCTCTCCGGTCGGCCAAGCCGATAGTGTTGCGGGCGCCAGCGAGATCCGCCAGCCAAGCCGGAAAGTCGCCGCCACCGATATCACCGTCGCGGGTCTCGCCCAGCCAGCGCGCCATAAGGCCCAACCCTGCGGCATCCTGCGGCCTCCCGCGCAGTTCGGAGACTGCATCCTCGTAATTCAAAAGGCATAAGTAGTTTTCCCTACCTTTACGGATTACGACCTTGCGGTTTTTGGTGTAGGGATCCGGATGCAGGCGATTCAGCTCGTGGTCGATCTGGCGCTGAAGGTTGCGGGTATAGGTGCTGATCCAGACGGTGCCTTCGTTGCGTTCAGCCCATAAGCTGGCTGGCGCGATGTAGCCGAGCGTTTTTCCGACACCTGTTCCGGCTTCCGCAAGGATCATGTTTGGGGCGCTTTCTTTGTCGTGCGGCGCGAAAGCCTGTGACACGGCGGAAGCATAATCACTCTGTTGGGGGCGGTCTTCCGCATCATTGCCGACAAGCTCAGCAAGTCGGCTACGAGCCTCGTCTGAAGAAACCGAAAGACTGCTTGATTGCTCACCCGTCGCAAACTCAGACCAATCGGGTAAACGGTTCCACACTTCCAGCGCACGGTTTGCCAGCCCGTCCGTGCTTGGAGAAACTTCTACCCCGAGAGCCCTTAACACTAGAGGTGTCCATGCCCACAGACCGGCTCCCATAATTTTCGCCGTTTCGGCGACAAGATCGCGATCGCGCAATGGTTCCATACGGACCAAGTCGGTAAGCAGGACGCCGCCTGCTAACTGCAATAGGTGCGCTTCGTCTTCAGACCCGCTCGAATGGTCGAGTTCAAGTGCATCGGCCAATCCAGATGGCGTTGGACGGCAGAACTGCGCCGGGCGGACAAAAGCGTATAATTCCAGAAGGTCGAGGGCGGGAAAAGGAGACGTATTAAGCCGCCGTGCGGTAGCCGGCGCGTGGCACACCATCGGAACTAGACCGTCGTTTATCTGCTTTATCGCCGCCGCCACTGTCAGAGTTTGAAGTGATCCATCGGCAGATGCGATGACAGCACCCCGGTGCCCGGCGACCATCGCTGGTACATCTAGCCGCCGGTCCTGCACGTTTTTAGATTGGATTGGGTGGGCATCGGACATACCCATAGTATAGCCGAATCCGCTGGATCCGTATTTCCTCGCCCAGGAAAAGCCAACACCTTGTGTGCATCTGTGGCTTGATTTAGAAACAAGTTTTACATATGTGTAAAATTAATAGATTGTTCTATCAAGGATACTGTTATGACCGACGAGTACGCAGATATTCGGGAGCAGGTGCAAAAACTTTGTGCACAATACCCCGGCGAATACTGGCGCGAGCTTGATGCGGAGCGGGCTTATCCCACGGAATTTGTCCGTGCCCTGACCGAGGCGGGATACCTGTCCGTTCTGATCCCCGAAGAATTTGGCGGCTCTGGACTTGGAATAACAGCGGCTGCAGCGATAATGGAAGAAATCCAGAAATCTGGCTGCAATGGCGGCGCCTGCCACGCACAAATGTATACGATGGGAACGGTGCTGCGGCATGGCTCGGATGAGCAGAAACAAAAATATCTGCCCGGTATCGCGTCGGGAGATCTGCGTATGCAAGCATTCGGAGTCACTGAGCCCACCAGCGGGACCGATACCCTTAGTCTCCGAACGACGGCAACCAAGAATAGTCAGGGCGATTATGTGATCAATGGACAGAAGATTTGGACGTCCCGGGTTGAACATTCGGACCTAATGCTATTGCTGGCGCGGACGCAGTCGAGGGACGAAGTAGAAAAACGCACCGATGGTCTCTCTGTGTTCATAGTCGATATGCGCGAAGCTCTCGGTAACGGGCTTGAGATTAAGCCAATCCGGACGATGATCAATCACGCTACGACAGAGGTGTTTTTTGACGACCTTGTGATCCCAAATAATTGCTTGGTGGGCTCAGAAGGAAAGGGCTTCCGCTATATTCTTGACGGCATGAACGCCGAACGTGTCCTAATTGCCGCCGAGTGCATCGGCGACGCCCGTTGGTTCATTCAGAAGGCGACCGACTATGCCAACGATCGTCAGGTGTTCGGTCGTGAAATAGGCAAGAACCAGGGGGTCCAGTTTCCGATCGCCGAAGCGTACATGCAGACTGAGGCGGCAAACCTGATGGTCGAGCATGCGGCGCGTGTTTTCGAGGCTGGGGGCCGGGCTGGCGCCGAGGCGAACATGGCGAAATATTTGGCATCCGAAGCTTCTTGGAAAGCGGCGGACATGTGTATGCAGACCCATGGTGGTTTTGCCTTTGCCGAGGAATATGATGTTGAGCGAAAGTTCCGCGAAACTAGGCTCTATCGCATCGCTCCAATTTCGAACAATCTGGTGCTATCGTTCGTCGCAGAGCACGTGCTTGGCCTGCCTAAAAGCTACTGAGGAACTCAGATATGGCGCGCGACGCTCTGAAACCGCTTGATGGCCTCCTGGTAGTCTCAATGGAACAGGCTGTTGCCGCGCCGTACTGCTCGTCTCGGTTGGCGGATGCGGGCGCGCGGGTGATAAAAGTCGAAAGGGCGGAGGGGGATTTCGCGCGCGCATACGATTCTGTGGTGCATGGAGAAAGCGCGTATTTCGTCTGGCTTAACCGAGGTAAGGAATCGCTGACCGCTAACATCAAGGAAGATGGTGACCGCGAACTTCTCTATAGAATTATAGAAAAAGCGGATGTTTTTATCCAAAACCTTGCGCCTACCGCTGCGGCACGTGCCGGCTTTGGATCGGACGAACTGCGTATGCGCAATCCGAGGTTGATTACGGTTGATATTTCAGGATACGGAGAAGAAGGTTCTTACGCCGATATGAAAGCGTACGATCTGCTGGTCCAAGCGGAATCCGGCCTCTGCTCTATAACTGGCCTACCCGAAGGACCGGGCCGCGTTGGTGTTTCCGCGTGCGACGTATCCTGCGGGATGTATTCCTACATGGCGGTTCTTGAGGCGCTGATCGCTCGCGATGCGACGGGGGAGGGTTCGTCTATAAAGACGTCGCTGTTTGCCGGGATGGCCGACTGGATGACAGTGCCGTTGCTGCATTACGATTACGACGAAAAAATCATACCGCGGGTCGGCCTTAATCACCCATCGATTCATCCATACGGTGCCTATGATACACGGGATGGTGGTCAGATACTTATCGCGATTCAAAATGAGCGCGAGTTTTTGAGGCTTTGCGAGACGGTCCTTCTGGATGCAGATCTGCCAAAAGATACGCGGTTCAAAACCAATGAGGATCGCTGCGCTAACCGGCTGGAGTTCGACGCCGTCATTAAACAAATCTTTAACAAGACCGACCGGGACGAACTGGTCCGCCGGCTGCGCGGTGCTTCGATCGCATTTGGTGAGGTGAACGACGTCGCTGGCCTCTCGGAGCATCCTGCTTTGCGTCGGGTGACCGTCGAATCCCCGAGCGGACCAGTCAACATGGTAGCGCCGCCGGCGTTAATAGATAACGGCACAAGGAGCCTAGGAGACGTACCCTCGGTGGGTGCCCATACCCAAATAATAAGGAAGGAATTTGGAGGATGAATGGGGCCGCTAATTTCAGAGATTGGATAGGTAAAACGGAAACCGAACACGGCATCGTATCTGCCTATCCGGCTAACTATTTCACGCTCACTCTTGACCGTGATGACCCACCATTTTCGGATGGCGAACCTCTACCGCCGGCTTGGCACTATTTTTATTTTCATGAGCTTGTCGCGTTGGCGGCGACGGGAGAGGATGGCCATCGCGCTAAGGGCGATTTTATGCCGCCGCTCCCGTTTCCACGTCGTATGTGGGCTGGCTCTAAAATGAAGTTCGAATCCCCAATCTGCATTGGCGAGAAGGTCAAAAAGGTAATTACCATCGCGGATATCGCGATGAAGGATGGCAAGTCTGGCAAGATGTGTTTTGTCACCACCACGGAGGAGGTGTTTGGGGAAGATGACCGGTTGACTACCAGCGAGACGCGTACTCAGGTATACCGAGAGCCTGCCGGCCCTAACACGTCCCCACCGCAGCCCCGCCCCGCCCCAATGGCGGCGCAGTGGAGCCGTACCATTCGTCCTAGTTCCGTGCTGTTATTCCGCTATTCCGCGCTTACCATGAACAGCCATCGTATCCATTACGACAAGGACTATGTGCGCGATGTTGAGGGGTATCCAGGGCTGCTGGTTCATGGGCCGCTAACAATGACATTAATGCTGGATCTGTTCCGCAGTGAAATGCAGGGTGCGACAATGACTTCGCTTGATCTGCGCGCGGTGTCTCCGGTGTACGACACGATGGATTTTTCGGTGCATGGTGTCTCCGGGGATGACGGAACCTGCCGCCTCTGGGCAATGACCGATGGGGCGATGGCGATGACGGCGGATGTCACCTATAAACGTTGAAAGCCCATTAGCTTTCAGCATTTCCGCTTTTTCCAGCACCCGTATGGTGGCTCTATTCGCGAGCACCCTGCAGCGTCGTTTGGTGTTGGGTCAGTAACGCTTGTAATCGGCGGTAGGCCAGCCGAAATGCTCTCGCATACGCCGTGTGCCAGTGTGCCAGCCGTTATTCGGCCGCGAGGTTGTGTGTCATCAATTGGGCCAGCGCAGCGATGACGTCGGTCATCTGTGCCATTACCCGCTCAAATCCGGCGTTCTTTTCAATCTTTACTTCGTTCATGTAAAGTGCGCGGTTGATCTCGATCTGTACCGTGTGTACGTGATCGCGCGGTTGTCCGTAATGTCGCGTGGTAAATCCACCGGCGAATGGCTTGTTGCGGCCCACCACATATCCGAAGCTCGCAATGGTGCGCTCAATCGCGTCAGTGATATAGGGAGCGCATGTGCTTCCGAAGCAGTCGCCGACTACGAAATCAGCACGGCCGTGCCCGACATCGGGATCCAGCGGACCGCCGATTGAAGGCATCGAATGACAGTCGACCACAACACAGTGACCGAAGTTCTTACGGGTATCGTGGATCAGTGTTTTCAGCGCCTTATGATACGGGCGGTAATAGGAGTTGATTCGTGCCTCGGCCTCCGCGAAGGTGAGCTTTCGGGGGTAGATATCCTGTCCATTAGACACCACCCTTGCAATGGTGCCGAGCCCCGCGGCGACTCGGCTGGATTCCGTATTCACATAATCGGGTAGTGAATCTGAAAACATCCGCTGGTCGAGCTCGAACGGCTCTCGGTTGGCGTCGACGAAGGCCCTCGGAAAGGTGGCCCGAAGAAGTGGCGCACCGTATTCAGGCGCCGCGTTAAATAAATCGTCTACGAACCCGTCTTCCGAGCGCCGCAGAGACAGGGGGTCAAGTCGCGAGCCAGCGACGAAATCTTCCGGGTATTCGCACCCACTGTGGGGTGACGCGAACACCAAGGGCACCGTCTGGGAAACTGGATGATGGATTTTGAAGGGGGGCACGCACACACGACTACCAACTCTGGACTCTTTTACTGACATACCCACTGATTTAGCCCAAACTTACTGTAATGTCATCCGCTCCCTGAAGGGGCAATTCACACACATGGCTAAGGACCAAAGAACTCTGGTGGCTTGTACTCGGGTGAGGACACATGTAGCTCCGCCCATTCCCCTATATTTCATGTTGAAGTTTGTTAAATTTTATTTTCCTGCGGGGGAAGCTTAAGTGTGATAGCCATCTTGGCAATGCGCTGATGCAACCTGATGATGGCCGGTACCATGATGCCGGCTATTGACGGAATAGAGCTAATTAAGCGGCCTATTAGGTGACCACTTTGTACCAAGAAAAAAAATACAACCCCATGACGAGGTCGCCAGAAGTCAACATTCTCCATGCCGCACAGTATCGACTTGATCCTACACCGTGTGTTTGAATACACACTCATACGCTCCGCTTGCTATCCGCCTCGGGAAACGATAAAACCCTCCGCCGTTTAAAGAACGGGCGCGTAGCTCAGCGGGAGAGCACTACGTTGACATCGTAGGGGTCGCTGGTTCAATCCCAGCCGTGCCCACCATTTTTTACTGAGGAATAACAGGGTCTTAACAGCACTGTCTTCCCAGTCTCTGCCTTTCAAATCACTATTACAGCATTGTGCGGCTCCAATTTGGCTCCAATTGGAGACGAAGATGGCAGCTATAGGTCTGCATAGGGGTAAATATCAGGTGAGAATTAGGAAGGTAGGTAGTCCTTCTATCTCCAGAACCTTTTCCAGAAAGAAGGATGCTGAGGCTTGGGCTGTGCTCACAGAACAGAGGATGGAGAAGGGCGACTATGAACCGGATAGGGCATTACGGTTTACCACGTTGGGCGGACTTCTGGAGTGTTACCGACAGGAGGTAACTCCGACGAAAAGATCGAAAGAGATTGAGGCCATGAGAATTTAGAAGATGAAACGCTCATGGATATCAGAAATTCGTCTGCTTAACTTGCGGCCCCATCACATAGCGAAATATAGAGACGAGCGACTGCTAATGATTCAGGGTAACGCTGTGGCAAGAGATTTAAGCCTGATCTCCCAGCGCCATAGATACGGCAATAAAGGAGTGGAATTAGCCTGCTCAGGCTCCCGATATCTTCACCGGGCCCCGGTTCTCGGGGTCCACTCCCTCCCTAATCATTTCCGATAACGTGGAGAGCAAAATAGCGGTATTGGCTTTGCCCTCGGTAGCTATCATTCTCGATATAGTGATGTTCAAAAGTGCGTTGGGAATATAATCCGATGAGCTCTTTGGCATCACCGTCTCCGCTACATTTACAGCGAGCGTCAATCGCTTCATCACATCCTGAAGGTCATCGATAGTTGATTTTTCTGGTTTGTCACATCGATCATTCATAGATAAAGGCTCCACCAAATTTGGACCGTTCTGCTCCCCCTGGTTGGAAAGACGAGCGAAACTAAGGGGTTTTCTGCGGAACATCAGGGGGTTCCTTTCGAAAACATCGGAGCAGAACGGGATATCATCTATAATGCGACTGCGAATGAATCGCAATCCTAATTAGGGAGAAAAGTTCATTTTAAGACTATCGTTAATGCGGTTAAGGTTCGGCGGACGTCTAAGCTATAATTTTATCACTCGTATAACCTGCTGACCTCTCGTCAGCCCATATATTTGCAGTGTTTGGTCACCAATCAAATTTCAGCACAAAGATATTTGTACACTTCAAGTTAAAGACCCCAAATTGGGGGCTGCGGCGCGTCGCGTGGGAGGGTATCCTTGAACAAACAATAGGGAGTTACTTTTATGAGTGTCGCCAGACATCCACGTCCGCCGGAACTCGAAGGCGTCAGAAAGGAAGAGATCGTCGACAAATACGTGGCCCGTTTCACTGACCGAAAAGCTGACTGGGAAGCTTTTGAGGATGCCAAGATCGAGGGCTGGAAGCGAGCGCAGCATCGCTTCATCGGTGCTGGCGGATCAGGTAAGCACGACGAGGAAAATGTTATTCCCGCCCGTGCTCATACGCTGAGTATTATGTTCGTCGAGCCCGGTCAGGGAAACGCTCCCCACACCCACGAGGTTGAGGAGACCTTTTTCGTGCTGAAAGGGCATCTCGACGCTTTCGTAGAAGACGACGACGGCACCCGGGAGACTGTGAGGCTGGGGCCGTGGGACTGCATTACCTGCCCGCCCGGTGTGATCCACGGCTACGACAATAACAGTCTCGAACCGGTATGGTTTCAGGTCATGCTCGGGAAGGGGCGACCAGAAACAATGGGTTACGCAGATGAGGAACTTTATCGGCGCCGTGCCGCACACTTGAAGGAAGTGACCGAAGGCTAAGGTTTTTTTGGGTTCTGATTTAGCTTATAAAAAAATGCTGCAGCCGTAGCCGCTATCATCGGCGATAAACGGGTCTCTGGCATGTTAATTTCTGTGGGTATTTTTCTACATCGTTCAAGCGGCAAAGTCTTTTTGCCGACGTAACGTTTGCCCGGCAAGGGCGCCGGTGTGTTCTCCATCCGATAATACTATCGTTCCATTAACGATCACCCGTTCTATGCCTTTAGCGAACTGATGGGGGTCTTCATAGGTTGCTTCTTCACCAATCGTGACAGGATCAAAAATCGTGATATCGGCCGCGAAACCTTCTTTTAAAAACCCTCTATCCTTCAGGTTCAGGGCCCGTGCCGACGCGCCAGTCATTTTCCAAAGGGCCTCATGCAGGGGCAGTAATTCGTCATCGCGGCTGTATTGGCCAAGCACCTTCGCGAAGGTGCCATAAAAACGCGGGTGGGGTTTGCCTTGGCCGGTCGTTCCATACGGCGCTACCGAGTTTCCGTCTGAACCGATCATCACCTCTCTCGACCGAATAAAGGTTTTGACGTCGTCTTCGGAAATTGAATTGACTAGCACCCTTGTCTGACCGCGATCTTCAATAATGTAATCAAGTGCGGTTTCTAACCCTCCGGAGCCGCGCTCTGCAGCGATGTCTGATATGGTTTTACCAACATTTTGTGGAAGATCCGGGGAGATTGAGATACGGATCGCCTCCCAGTTAGGTATTCGGCCAAAATTGTTAAGGCCCTCTGTTTCCAATGCCTTGCGCAGGCGGTCTCGTACTCCCTTCTGCTCCAATCGGGAGATCATCGCGTGGACACCCCCTTCCTGTAGCCATGGAGGAAAAAGATTTTTTAGGGGGTTGCTTGCGGCTGTATACGGATAGATATCGCAATCTATTTTTACGTTACTTGCTCGGGTGCGCGACAATAGGTCCAGCGCCTTCGTGGCCCCACCCCAATTATCGGTTCCCGATAGCTTCATATGGACAACCTGGACATGCACGCCGACTTGTGACGCGAATTCGATCGCTTCCTCTACAGAATCAAATACGTTATTTCCTTCATCCCGTAGATGAGTGAAATAACGTGCGCCCGCGGCGACGAGGATCCCCCCGAGGGCGACCATTTCGTCATTATTCGAGTACGAGCCCGGCGCCGTGAATAGACCTGATGACATCCCAAGGGCTCCAGCATCTAGTGCCTCCTGCAACAGCTGTTTCATATGATCAAGCTCGCTTTTCGAAGGCGGACGGCTTTCCATCCCCATGGCCATCAACCGTAACGTGTTGTGCCCCACTAAGTGTATGGTGTTGACCGAAAGGGCGGGGTACTTTGCGAGGTAGTTGGTGAAGCTGGTCGTCTGAAATGTCAGCCAGGGGGCGCTCGGGCTAAGATAATCGGCAAGGGCGTCAACCTTATCCGGCAGTGCCGGCGCACAGGAATACCCACAATGGCCGATGACTTCCGTGGTAACGCCTTGGCGGATTTTGCTCTCTGCTTTGGGCATTAGGGGAAGGGTCCAGTCGGAGTGAGTTTTTATATCTATGAACCCGGGTGAGACGACCTTGTTTGAGGCGTCGATGATATCCGCGCCGGCCGTCGAAATATTAGTGCCGATCTCTACAATCCGGCCGTCCGCTATGGCGATATCGGCGTCGACGCCCTCCGCACCGGATCCATCGATAACGTGTCCATTACGAATGACCGTTCGTCCAACCATTTTCACAACCCGCCTTTGGAAGAAAGCCAGCGTTTCTTCATCGCCTCGCGATCAGGTTTGCCGCGGGCATTACTAGCGATCTTATCAACCAAAAGAATCTTCGAAGGGCATTTGAAATCGGGTAGTGTATCAGCGCAATGCGCATCAAGCATGGTTGACGTCAGTGAGGTGCCTTGGCGCGGTACAGCGAAGCAAATCAACGCCTCTCCGTATATTTTTTCGGGAACACCGATTGTACAGGCCTCTATCACGTCCGGGTGTTTCGTTACGGCGTTATCGATTTCCAGAGGTGCTATATTAACTCCACCCCTGATAACAAGATCCTTAGCGCGGCCCGTAACACGTAAAAACCCGTCGTCGTCTAGTATTCCTAAATCGCCAGTTTTTAGTCGTTTTCCGCGGACGGGTTCGATGCTGCCGTCCGGGTTCAGGTAGGCGGTCGCGTTCTGAGGTCCCCCAATTTCAATCTCCCCCTCCGTCCCGTTCGGCTGTATGGCTCCGCCTTCATCTACGATGGTCAGCTTCTGAGATATGCCCGGTTTACCCACGCTACCGATCCGTCGGGTAAGGTGATGGTTGCCTGCCACCGTACCACCTTCGGTCATCCCGTAATGCTGGATAAGTTTAATCCCGTATGTTTCTTCGAAACGGCGATGCTGTTCTTCCATAAGCGGCGCTGTGGAACAGCTCATGAACAGCAAGTTTTTAGGCATTTTGGCAATCCTATTTTCTGGCTGGTCGAGAAGCATGTTTATTACTGCGGGAATCCCGATTGACTTCGTAATCCTATAAGATTCGATCCAGTCGAACAGACAGCTAAATGAGAACTTGTCTGCAAAGACCACACACCCGCCGCCCGCTAGCAGTGGTTGCAGGACGATTTGGTGGGATGAAGACCAAGAAAATGAACGGTATTCCAAAACCCGGTCCTCGGGAACAAGGCCCCATAAATACGCGGTTTGCGCACCGATATAATTGTAATTGTTAAAGCTATGGATCACGCCCTTTGGCCGGTCCGTAGTGCCAGACGTAAAGCAGATAACCGCGTCGTCACTTCCTGTGGACACCTCTGGCGGCTCGTGATCGCCATCGACGGTGTTGAGGGTTTCGAATAATCCACCGTCGGCAGAAATGGACCCATTCGGGTCGGCGTTGCCAAATGAAATCCATTCTGGCGGGACCTTGTCGTGCAAGCCACCCAGATCCTGCTGGTTATGCCAAAGAACAAGTTTTGGCGACAGGCGTTCTATCATTTCCCGCATGTGATTATCGTTGATGTCGATGTTAATCGTGCAAAAAGTAGCGCCGTGGCGCTGTATGCCGAAATATAGGATTAGGTTTTCAAGAGAGTTTTCAGTCAGAACCAGAATTCGATCGTTGGCACCAATGTCTTTTTCATGAAGCCAGACGGACAGCTTGTTTGTTAGGCGGTATAATTGCTCCCAGGTTATCGATGTCTTTTGGTTTATGGAAATAAGACAGTCCTGATCGGGGCGTGTGCGGGCGTGTAGGCGGATCATTTCCAGCACGCTGCGATAGTTAATGTCCGGTGGAGCTGCCGTCATTTTCTGTCCCCTTCCTTTTGTGCTCTTCGGACAAGTCCCTCGCGAT
>JAYYZV010000022.1:0-14230 GCA_036339975.1 Pseudomonadota bacterium
GAGATATATCGACCCCGACGGCGAAGGTTCACTTACCGAACCCCGGCGACGGCTTTTCCCGCTCGTTTCGGACGGGGCGATTCGGGGTTTTTTCAGTTTATCCGTTGCGACAGAAAATGGCATCTCGGGGCGGATCATTATCGCCGAAGGCATTGAAGATGCGCTCAGCCTAATGCAGGCGTGCCCAGAAATTTTTGTCGTCGGGATCACCGGTGCTCCCTATTTGGGCAAGGCTGACTTGCCGGAGCACGGCGAAGTCGTGGTCGTGCGCGACGGCGATGCGCCGGGATCTGCCGCGGACAAGTCGCTACGGACCGGTGTCGATCGGTTGATTTTGGCGGGGCATGGGACCTTGTCGGTTACGGAAACTCCGCTCGGCTTGGACGCGAACGATATTCTCCGGAAAGAAGGTTCGACAAAGCTGCGCGAGCTCGTGGCCGCGGCGGAGCTTTGGGATCTCAGCCCGGAGGCGCAGTTTGAAAACTTAGCCGAGCTGAGCCGTTTCGAATATGACCGCACTCGTGAGGCGACGGCCAAAAAGCTTGGAATCCGCCTCTCAACACTAGACACGGAAATCGTAAAACGCCGCAAGTCCGAGACGGAAGAAGCTGGCGATGCTAGCCTCGTCACGGAAATTGTTCCCTGGCACGAAGAAGTTAAAATCTCAGCCGTGCTGCATGAGGCGCTGGACCTGGTTTGTGAATATGTCCACCTCCATGTTGATGCGCGCGTTATGGTCGTTCTTTGGGCCTTGCACACGCATTTGCACGACCAGGTCTCTGTGTCGCCCCGGCTTGCGATCCAATCGCCGGAAAAGGGCTGCGGGAAGTCGACGCTGCTCGAAGCGATATCCCTCTTGGTGCCGCGGCCTCTGGTCGCGTCTAGCATCACCAGTGCCTCGGTCTTTCGTCTTATCGAAGCCGCCAAACCGACGCTGCTGTTAGATGAATCCGATCAACTTTTTCGACGGGATAATGCGGAACTCGTCGCCGTCATAAACAGCTCGCACCGCAAGGCTGGCGCGTTTGTGTTTAGGGCCGAAGAATCGAAGGACGGCGGCTTCGTACCCGTTCGGTTTTCAACCTGGGCGCCAATTGTGATGGCGGGTATTCGCGAGCTGCCGCCGACGCTGCAGGACCGGAGTCTTATAATAAAAATGGAACGCGCGCTCCCCGGCGAAGTGAAGAAGCACCTAGAAGACGGGTACGCCAGCGGGCTCGCCGATATAGGACAAAAATTTTCCCGTTGGGCTCAGGGCATAGAGGTGCTGCCGGCCATCGATTTATCCGAAGGCGCCGGCCTGCATAACCGCCTTGGAGACAACTGGCGACCCCTCCTCGCCATCGCTGAACTGGCTGGCGGCGATTGGCCTGCGCGCGCCCTCAAGGCTGCCAAGGCGGCGGCTAACGCGGCTGATATCCCACAACCTATTGCTATTTCGTAATAATATCAGTTACAGGGTAATAGCGCGAAACTGGAACCTCAAACTCATAACCTGAAGGTCGTTGGTTCAAATCCAACCCCCGCAACCATTTGTTAAGGCGCTACACCAACTGGTTAGCGTCTTTTTGCTTATTTAGACCCGCGTATCCCTTTAAAAATTCCGGGTTAAAATGCTGTTCGGCGGTTGCAAAACAATGCAGACCTTTTTCCAAATCGGCTTAGTCAAATCCCCGCCTCGGGGGCCCCGCCTCTTTCTCAGTTGGGAGTCCCCATATTTCCTAGTAATACCAAGCCATCCGAACAAATCTCGTTTCGGCGAAGCCAATCAGGTTGGCGAGGTCCCGGGCTAATTAGATCTGTAGCTGAACATCCACAGGGTGTATCCGTATACCGCAGCCGCCCACCGACATGACTGTGTGAAGTGGAATCGGTTCTATGTCTCGACAACATATTGGCGCCGATTTCCGGGACTCCGGCTGATGCAGAACTCTAACGGTTTGCCGTTCGCATCCACATTGATGGCTTCGGCCACGAGAACCGGCTGGTTTTTTGGGATTTCTAACTGCCGCGCTTCGTAGGCATCGGGCATCCGGGCGGTGATGGCGGTTCGTTTGCGCAAATAGTCCGCGACGCCCAGTTCCTTCAGTGCCTTGGTGATAGAGCTTTCCCGCTCGATCACGTCAATCAGATCCGAGAATCGGCGGGCGGAAAAATAGTGCGAGGCGAGGCTGTTGACCTGACGGTCCGCAAGACTACGCGTCTCCAGATGTATCACCTCACTGCCGCGCTTGAGACCAAGTGCTTTAGACACATTAGCCGGTGCCGGTTCGTGGAAGGTCTGTATCACCTCACGCGAGGGCTCCATGTTAAGCCGGCGGATATTCTCGCTGAAACGCGTCCGCCTGCGGAGTTGATAATCGATGAAACCGTCGAGCACGAACGTACCCCGGCCATGCTCGGTCCGAACCAGTCCCTCGGATTCCAGCTCGGCGATGGCCCTGCGCACGGTGTGGCGATTGACGCCGAAACGTGCCGCCAATTCTTTCTCCGGCGACAAACGGCCGTCGCCGCCGAAAAGCTTCCGGCTAATTTCGTCGCGAAGACATTCGGCTATTTGACGCCACAGCGTCACGCCCTCTGCGCGTATCATATTCATATTTATTTTAAACTCCGCCGGTAGATTATTTCGAAGGCGCTTTCAATTAATCTTTACAAAGACAGCTCCCGAAGCCTAACATTATGTTATCTAGACATCTATATATGAAATCAACTGACTTGGGGAGAGCAGTCTTGAGTGGCGTACTTTCGCCGGACCAAAAGCGGCGCCAATCTTGGATGGCGACACTTGCTAAGGCCAAGGAAGGGGAGCTTGCATCCGTATGGGATCAGCTTGGGCTGGAACCGGAATTCACCTGGCTGCGGCAACCGGAATTCGGTTTGACCATGCTCCGCGCCCGCGCCGGTGGCACCGGCGAACCCTTCAATCTCGGCGAGGCGACCATGACCCGGTGTGCGCTGCGTCTCACGGATGGCACTGCCGGATATGGCTACATCTTGTCCCGCAACGCACGGCATGCGGAACTGGCCGCCCTTTGCGACGCTTTGTTGCAGACGAAAGAACACGGCGCGGCTATCGAGAGCGCGATAATCGCACCTTTAGCCGCGGCTCAGTTGAAGCGCAACGATGAGGAAAGTCGCCGCGCCAACGCTACCAAGGTGGATTTTCTCGCCATGGAGCGTGGTGTCAGCCTCACCAGCAAGGCCCAATACGAAAATAAGGGATATGGCAAGAAATGAGCACTGTCGTTGATACCGCGAACCTGCAACCCGGCTTCGAAAACCCGGTATTGGACGCCCAAGCGACCTTCCGGGCCGCGCTGGTGGCATTCTCTTTACCCGGTAAACGGCAACGGTTCGACCGCCTAAGTGATGTACCCGCACCGTTAACCACGGCCACGGCGGCATTCATCCTAATGCTCGCCGACCTGGACACACCGGTTTGGCTCGACCCCGGTGCGGATGTCCAACAAGTGCAAGACTATTTGCGTTTTCATTGCGGCTGCCCGCTGATGGCAAAACCGGAAGAGGCGGATTTCGCGATTGTCACCGACTCCGGCACGGCACCGCGTCTTGGAGAATTCGCCCAAGATAACGAGCTTTTTCCGGACCGTTCGGCAACGGTCATTTTTCAAGTGTCCTCGCTAGACGCAGGCCAAAAAGTCAAGGCCCACGGCCCTGGAATCAAGAGCGAAATCGAAATTCAAGCCAAGGGCCTACCCAACTGGTTTTGGCAGGACTGGGCCGTCAATGCTGCGTGCTATCCGCTCGGCATCGATGTTTTGTTAACATGCGGCGACGAAGCCATCGGGTTGCCGCGCAGTGTAATCGTGGAAAGCTGATATGTATGTCGCCGTTAAGGGTGGCGAACGCGCCATCCAAAATTCCCACAAGCTCAACGCCGAAAAACGCCGCGGCGACAAGGACATCCCCGAACTGACAACCGCGCAAATCAAAGCGCAAATGCGGTTCGCCGTACACCGGGTCATGACCGAAGGGTCGCTCTACGATCCCGATCTAGCGGCACTTGCCATCAAGCAGGCCTGCGGCGATCTGGTCGAGGCGATTTTCCTGTTGCGCGCCTTTCGCACCACCTTGCCGCGGCTGGCGATGGCCGAGCCCATCGACACCAATCGGATGAGTATCCAACGCCGCATCTCCGCAATTTACAAAGACATTCCGGGCGGCCAGGTTTTGGGTCCGACCTTCGACTACACCCACCGGCTGCTCGATTTCCAGCTTATGGCGGAAGGTGCGAGCGATGGTATTGAAGCCGAGTTGGCCGAAGAGGCGATCGATCCCGATACGCCGCAGGTCATGAATATCCTCGATCGGGAAAACATCATCGAACAGGAGTTTCCCGATCCCAACGCCGGCGAGCCTTACGATTTGACCCGGGAATCGCTGAGTTTCCCCGCTGACCGCGATCAACGCCTACAGAATTTGGTGCGCGGTGATGAAGGCTTTGTCCTCGCGCTCGGTTATTCGACCCAACGCGGCTTTGGCGGCACTCATCCGTTCGGCGGCGAGATCCGGTTCGGTAAGGTGGAGGTGAAAATCGTCCCGGAAGAGCTGGGCTTTCCCATCGTTATCGGCGAGGTCGAAGTTACCGAATGCCAAATGGTGACCCAATTCACAGGGTCCAAGGATATTGCGCCGCAATTCACCCGAGGTTACGGAATCGCGTTCGGGCATTCAGAACGCAAGGCCATGGGGATGTCGTTGGTCGACCGTGCACTGCGCTCAGAGGAACTTGGCGAAGAAGCGAGCTATCCGGCGCAAAATCCCGAGTTTGTGCTCTATCACAGCGACAATGTGGAAGCGTCGGGGTTCGTCCAGCACCTCAAACTACCTCACTACGTCGATTTCCAGACCGAAATTCAAATGGTCCGCAGTTTGCGCGAGAGATTTTTCGACACAACGAATGAGGCAGCGGCGGAATGAGCACCAATCCGGAAATCGCGGCGAAGGACGAGGCGCTGGCCGCGGCGTCGCGCCATTCCGTCGATGGCACTTACAATTTCGGCTATCTCGACGAACAAACCAAACGGATGGTTCGGCGCTGCATCCTCAAGGCGATGGCAACGCCTGGTTACCAAGTTCCCTTCGGCAGCCGAGAAATGCCCTTGCCCTACGGCTGGGGAACCGGAGGTATTCAGCTGTCGGCCAGTATCCTTGGACCGGACGATACCTTTAAGGTGATCGACCAAGGCGCCGACGACACCACCAACGCCGTCAGCATTCGAGGATTTTTTGCCCGCGTCTGCGGCGTCGACACGACCGAGGAAACGGAAGAGGCGAGTGTCATTCAAACCCGCCATCGAGTGCCCGAGGTCCCGCTTCGCGAGGACCAAATCCTCGTCTATCAAGTGCCGCAGCCGGAGCCACTGCGCCCGCTAGAGCCGCGCGAAACTGAAACTCGCATGATGCACGCCTACGAGGAGTACGGCTTGATGCATGTGCGTCTTTATGATGACATCGCCAAATTCGGCGAGATCGCGGTCGCCTACGCCTATCCGGTTATGGTGAATGGCCGCCATCTGATGAGCCCCTCGCCGATCCCGAAATACGACAATCCAAAAATGCATCAGATGGCGGCCCTGCAGGTCCTCTCCGCCGGTCGCGAAAAGCGCATCTATGCGATCCCGCCCTACACGGAGGTCAAAAGCCTCGATTTCGACGACCATCCTTTCTTCGTCCCCCGGCCTGACGATTGCTGCGGACTGTGTGGTGCCGAGGACAGTTTCCTGGTCGAAGTAGTGTTAGACAACGACAATACCCGCATGCATGTCTGCTCGGACACCGCCTACTGCAACAACCGCCAGGCAGACGGTCACTTCGGCCCGATGCACGCCAACAACGCGGACTAATATGGCCAATGGAAACCGTTCTCACCGACGCACGCGTGGGCACCGCCGATGAGGAATTCGGCGGCACGGTGGTGATTAAAGACGGCGTTATTTTTGACATCAAAAAGGCCGACGCCAAACCGCCAGTACCGAAGATGTGGACGGCGATTATCTCATTCCCGGTCTTGTTGATCTGCATACGGATGCGCTGGAGAAGCAGATGTTGCCGCGGCCGAACGTATCTTGGAACCAGATCACCGCCACCATCGCCCATGATGCGCACACGACCACTTCGGCAATCATCCATGGTGTTCGGGTCGCTGGCCGCCGGCGCCAGCGTCGCGCATCCCGAGCGCAACGAAACGCTCAAACTCATGATCGACAGTCTGCACAGGACGCAGGAAATGGACCTGTTGTGCGGCGAGCACTTCGTTCATTTGCGCTGCGAAGTGACCGACCCAATGGTAATGGAATTGTTTCACGACGTGATTGATCATCCGTCGATCCGATTCATGTCCGTCAACGATCACGCGCCCGGCCACCGCCAGTACCCAGACATGGACTATTACCGCGAGAAACACATAAAAAATTGCGGATTAAACGACAAGGAAATGGACGACTTTGTCGCCCTGATCCAGGAGCAGTCGCAGAAGTTCGGCCCCGAGCGGCGCGCGGAACTGGTCCCGATGGCCCAATCGAGAAAAATTCCCGCCGCGAGCCATGACGACCGCACCGCTGAGGAGGGTATGATGGTAGCGGAGTTTCCGATTACGTTCGAGGCCATCGGTTTTGCCCGTGAACGCGGTCTAAAAGTTCTTGCCGGCGGCCCCAATCTGTGCCGCGGCAGTTCGCATCATCCGGGTAATCTGCTGACCGACGACGAATTTCGATTTTCTACGCCCGCTGCGATCCCGATCGGATGGAAGAACCCGGCGACCTTCGCCGATCTCACCGACCATGGCGAGATTGCAGCCAGCAAACGCGCTGATCTGGCGCAGGTCAAGAATGTCGACGGAATCCCGGCGGCCCGCCGCGTTTGGGTAAAGGGCGAACGCGGCGCGTAACGAAAGGGCCTGAACATGAGCACCCCAAAATCCATGCAATCAGAGCAGCAGAGTCAAGCTTCAGCCGCTAGCGGGCCGCTGATGCGGGTGCAAGATCTCAGCAAGTTCTATGGAGATATCGTCGGTTGCGAAAACGTGAGCTTCGAACTCAATCCGGGCGAAGTGTTGGGCGTTGTCGGTGAGTCGGGTTCGGGGAAGACGACCCTGCTCAATTGCGTTTCCGCGCGCTTGAAACCGACCAATGGCACCGTCGAATACGACACCAGAGACCGGGGCCTCACTGACATTTACAAAATTCTAGAATCCGAACGCCGATTTTTGATGCGCACCGATTGGGGTATCGTTTATCAGGACGCGATGGAGGGTTTGCGGCCCCGGGTTACCGCCGGTGCCAATGTGGGCGAGCGGTTGATCGCTCTCGGCCAGCGTCATTTTGGGAATCTCCGCGCTGAAACGGTTGATTGGTTCGATCGCATCGAAATGGATGTAGATCGCATCGACGATATGCCGAAAAACTTCTCCGGCGGCATGCGCCAACGTCTTCAAATCGCCCGCAATCTAGTCACCAAACCGCGGCTCGTCTTCATGGACGAACCGACGAGCGGGCTCGATGTCTCGGTGCAGGCGCGCCTGCTCGATTTGATCCGAGAGCTCGTGTCGCGCATGGGAATCGCTTGCATCATCGTCACCCACGATCTTGGCGTCGTGCGGCTTCTGTCGGACCGCCTCATGGTGATGCAAAAGGGCGCCGTCGTAGAACACGGCTTGACCGATCAGGTGCTTGACGACCCGCAGCACCCATACTCGCAGCTTTTGGTATCATCAATCCTGCCAGTTTGAAGAAGGATCAGTGACAATGGCGCCTCGAAAAAAGACGATGATAACGGTGAACGGATTGACGAAAACCTTCACCCTACATCTCCGTGACGGCATCAAACTACCTGTGCTCGCGGACCTTTCCCTGACCGTCCGCCAAGGCGACTGCGTCGTGCTCGCCGGGCCGTCCGGGATCGGCAAATCATCACTGCTGCGCTGCATTTACGCCAACTACCTGCCGCAGTCAGGGTCAGTGAAAATCCGCCATGACGATAAACTGGTCGAACTGACCAACGCGACGCCGGCGACAGTGCTCGCCATCCGACGCACGACTATGGGCTATGTCAGCCAGTTCCTACGCGTGGTCCCCCGCGTGCGCACATTGGATCTCGTCATGGAGCCTCTATTGGCATTGGGGCACGGCGAGGACGAGGCACGCGAAAAGGCCTCTGCCTTGTTGAGCAGGCTGTGCATTCCCGAGCGCTTATGGACGGTGCCGCCGGCCACCTTCTCCGGCGGCGAGCAGCAAAGGGTGAATATCGCGCGCAGCTTCGCTTTCAATTATCCGGTCTTGCTGTTAGATGAACCGACCGCCGCGCTCGATGTGGAAAATCGACAGGTCGTCGTGGCGATGATCAACGAGGCCCGCAAGGCCGGTGCGGCCATCGCAGGCATTTTCCATGACAAAGAGGTCCGCGAGGCTGTTGGCACATCGGAATTCGACCTGACCAACCACCTCAGCAACGCCGCATGACGTATTCATTCGCTATCACCAATGCCAAGGTGGTCACACGCGACAGCGTCATCGACGGCCCGGTGCGCGTAGAGAACGGAACCATCGCCGGCATCGGCGGCCACTCGAGTGACGCGGAGCTCGATTTCGAGGGCGACTACCTGTTTCCCGGGCTGATCGAAATCCACACTGACAATGTGGAGAAACATTTCGCGCCGCGGCCAACCGTGGTCTGGCCTGAAGCGATCGCCGCCCTGGCATCGCATGACAATCAGATCGCCGGCAGCGGCATCACCACGGTACTCAATGCGCTTGGTGTCGGAGACTATAAAGGACGCAAGGCTCGGTATCATGCGTTGCAAGCCACATTTAAAATACTCAAAGAGGCAAAACATACGAAACTGCTGCGCGCCGACCATATGTTTCATTTGCGTTGCGAGGTCTCCGATCCCAATCTTCTCGACTTGTTGGCGCCTTTCTTTGACCAAACCATCGTGCGCCTGGTCTCGATAACCGACCATACACCCGGCGAACGCCAATGGCGCGATCTCAAAAAATTCAGGGAATATCACACCGGGTTTGAATGGGCTGTTCGGGACGAGGACTTTAACGCCTTTATCGAAAAGCGACGAAAAATTCAAGGTGAATGCGCAGCGCCGAATCGCGCGGAGATCGCCAACATGTGCAAAGGAAAAGGCATCGTGCTGGCGAGCCATGACGACACGACACCAGAACATGTCGCCATGGGATTAGAGGAAGGCGTTACGCTTTCGGAGTTTCCCTGCACCATGGAAGCCGCCCGGCTGGCACACAAGAGCGGCTTGAAAATCATTGCCGGCGCCCCCAACGTCGTACGCGGCGGATCACTGGTGGGTAATGCTTCGGCTCTCGATTATGCTAATGAGGGCATGCTGGACATTTTGTCGTCGGATTACATGCCGGTCAGCCTGGCACATGCAGCCTTCATTCTGCACCAGAATCTCGGACTGACATTACCGGAAGCAGTGGCGAAGATTTCCTGCAATACCGCCGATGCTCTCGGCTTCACAGACCGCGGCGAAATCTGCGAAGGCAAACGGGCAGATTTAGTGCGCATCACCATGGCGGATAATGTGCCGGTGGTGCGCCAAGTTTGGCGCCAAGGAAGGCGGATTAATTAAATTGGCGATCGTAGGACTGCCATAAACCTTGAGATAGCGTCTTCTAACGAACCGTCATTGAATATCTCGATCACATCTGATCCGTTCACACTATAGGCTGCAGCACGGCGGAGATGTTTTTCTATGTCTTCTTCACCTTGCTGTCCTCTGCCTGCCAGCCTGGTGACGAGAATTTTCTCCGACGCGCAGATGGAAAGGACACAGACATTGCCGAATTGCCGCCGTGCCGCTTTCAGCACACCGCGCGAGACATTGACGATGACCGATCTGCCTTGAGCTAAATCGTCGGCAATCGCCGCGGGCACACCGTAATTGAAACCGTGGGCTCGCCACAAAAGGGCAAATTTCCCCTCCGATGCTTCACGCGCGAACGCGTTCGCGGAGACAGCCCGATGGTCTTCTCCGCCTGCGTCCGCCGCTCGGGTGATGGTACGTTGCGGGAACGAAAACCCGGTATCGTCGACAAGTGCTGATCGCGCGCCGTTGATCAAGCTGTCCTTGCCGACACCACTGGGGCCCACGACAAGGAACAGCGTAGCCGCCCCACGATTGTCGGATTTATCTGCGTTAACGCTTCCGCTGAGGGCAAAACGTTCGAGGACGCGAAAAGGATCGTTGGGCGCTTCCTGAACGACTACAGCGGCCTCAGTAATGTCCAGCGGCGTTGCGAGTATCGGCTTAGCAATCGTTTGGAGATACGCATATGCGGTTTCCCGATCGGCTTGCTCCAACTGCCCGGTCAGTGTCATGTGGAATCGATACTCTTCTTTGACGTAAGGATATCCGTAGCTCTCCAGGTAACGCCGTTGATTTTCGGTGAGACGGTCCGGCCTCCGCCGGGCGCGCTCTTCCCTGTTCATGGAAGCACGAAATGTTTCGAGACCGACGACGAAGGCTTCGGCAAGTGCATTGAGTTCACTCGATTTGGAAACGGGAATTAGCGCCAAGAACGAACCGATACTCGTTAGCTTCAAATTCAGCTTCTGGACGGCAAATCGCTGCGTTGCAATTTCATCAACGGCTGCGAGCAGGTCTTCAACACCGGTCTCCGGCCGCAAACGGAACGGGGCCTTTAATGTCGCGTGAAATCCGTACTTTCTGGGCGCCTGCACAAACGCCGAGCGAGTCTCGTGATTGAGGCCGGTGAATCCGTCTGACGGTGCGGCCTCGGCGCGATTGATATCCCATCCGAGCCATGACGCACCGAATTTAGCTAAATCGGAATTCGGAGGTGGTACGAAGTAAAGGGCGTATCTTGCCGTCATTCCGCCGTTCTGATGCACTCTGCTGCGACGGCTTCACCATATCAAAGATGATGCCCGGGGTCCCGAAATTCTGGGACTTTGCCCCGTGGGGGAAGACTATGGTGCATACTTGGCACGATCACCCGAAGGCGGGATGTGCGCCGGCTTGCTTTTGTGCCGGGAACCGGCGGATCTGCCAAAGGTCGGCTACTGCTCACTAGCGGAAATTTAAAGGGTCACTGAAACAGGCATACGAACTGGTAGGTTGCGTGCCCCCGCATCAACGCGTCAGATAAGTTCGGTAAAGGTGGCTGCGTGCCCCTGCAACCAACAATTAATTCTGCTAATACAGTGTGTTAGCGGGATTTTTCTTTGTCTTTAACACATCCAAATTCAGCCTATCCCAATAAAATTGCCGCATTTATTGCCGCTTTTTTCACGGCTAGGCGACTAGGTCGGGTCCCTTTTGGCGAAACCCTGATTAGGCCCAATGCAGTGACGTTTGGGGCGATCCCAGATTGCCCACGGCGGTCAAGGTAAGTGGACGTAGGGCGGAGTTTCCCGCATACGATACCAGGCACAGCGCATCCCGGATCACGCACCACGGCCCAGGGACCCTGGCCCACGTTTCAATAACTGGATTAGATCACAAACCGGACCGGTAGCCCCGGATCAGAGGGCACGGTTCCTGAGGTTCGGGCTTGGGCTGGTTTCACGCAAACGATACCGGGGACTGTGCATCCTGAACCGGGGACAAGTGAACTCACCAGACCTAAGTTAAATCCTTCAAATTTCTTTGTACTTCCCAGTAGTTCATCACCCGAACTTAATTTTAAATCAGTATTCTTCACACATATTCAATATAACATTAATTAATACGATATGGTGTTCTAAACCAATTTGGCAGCATAAATTGAGGTTCAGACGATATGCCCAATAAAAAAAGAACCGGAATAATTGGTGGTGTTTTTATGGCACATGCACCTCAGTTTTTTACGCTTCCCGACTCTGAAGACAAAAAGACCGTTAGTCGAGTTAAAAGTTTGGCGAAGGCAAATGGTAAGCGTCTTAAAGCTTTGAAACCGGATGTTTATGTAACCATTTCAAATGATCACGCTAATCAATTTTTTTTGCATTGCGTTCCCCCTTTCGCAATTCATCGGGGAAACTATGCGACCGGAACATTTGCAGGGCGTAACTTTCAACACAAGATCGCTAGTGCAGAGTCAACCGAGACTATTTGTTATCTCTACAAGGAGGGTTTTGATGTATCTTACAGTTCCACTGCAAAGATGGAATATTCCTTAGGTATACCTCTTTCTTTCCTTGAAATTGACGGCCCTATTCTTCCAGTTTTTGTTAACGCTTACGTGCCACCGCAGCCCCGCATGGAGCGTTGCTATGCCCTCGGAGAAGCCATTAACCGTGCACTTATCGCTCAAAATTTAAGCGCTGTCGTTATTTGTAGTGGTGGTATGTCACATTTTCCAGGAACAGAACGTTACGCTGAGCCTGACCTTGCGTTTGATAAGAAAGTCCTTGCTGAATTGGAGACTGGAAATTTACGTTACCTTTTATCTCTCGATGAAAAACGCATGGATGATAGCGGAAATATCGAATTGCGATGCTGGGGACTGGCAGCGGGTATGTTGGGAGAGCGTAAACCAGACCTTGTATCACTCGATCCTTCTTGGCATCATAATTACGCTACTCTTGCTTGGTGGAAACAACCGGGTGACAAAGAAAAATCTTTTGAGCCCCATTACCCATCAATAGCACCGAACCGATTAGATCTAACAGTGGTGCTTCACAAATTGGCAAATGATCCGACAGAAATTGGCCGTTATACCGCCGATCGCAAGGCATATGTAAATGAATTAGATCTTACAAAAAAAGAGAAAAACGCTTTACTCAATCTTAAGGACCATGAAATGGTGAAATTAGGTGTTCACCCATTTTTATCATTTATGGCACGAATTAAAATTGAGCATGCGTCAAAAAAGAGCTGATTACCAAACCCAGAATTACCCTTGTTGGGGGTAAATTGGCACTACCATTTTTTCAAACGCGGAATCACAGTTAATCAAATTAACACGTTTGAGGGCTATACGAAGTGTAAAAACTCAAGTGTCGAAACACTCGCGCATCGGCGAGATCCGCGGAAAAAATTTCGGGCAAAAGACCCGTTCAAACAGCCATCTGTAATTGGTGCGCCCCTTACCTAAAGAGCTTCATCAAGCAGTCACCGTGCTTTTCCGTGCCCTTTTTAAACCCAAGTGCTGAGCATCTTTTTTCTAATGCTTCAAGATGATCCCCAGTGCTGTAAGTAGCTTTCGCACATACCCCACCCCCACAGTTCCAAGAAAAATGGAAAGCCCGAGCAAGCTAATGGTGGCGGTCAGGCGGTTCATAGTGAACAGTTTGCCAGCATTCTTTAAATTTTGGGAGTCTGTTACGAAAATGGAACTGCGCGTTGTGGAGTATCCGCACCGTGGTGCAGAGCTTTAATTCGCCACAAAAAAGAACTGCCGATTAGTCGTGGGGGATGACCAATCAGCAGTTCTCGCTCAGGGACATGATCAATCGACCCAGGAAGAAAAAGGCGACCAATCAATAAAACACACTAAGATCCAATTAAGGCGGAAAGATCTGCAAAAGGTAACGATAGCAGGGAAATTATGCATCGAGGAAAACCAAATTACACCTTCCGGCAATTGGTACGCGCTTGACCAAACCCCTCCCTCGCATCAACGTTTCACGAAAGTTCGGTAAAGGTGGTTGCCTGCCCCCGCAACCAAAACGAAAACAAAGGCTTAGCCACAATCGGCTAGGCCTTTATTTATGACCTGCTTGAAAAATTGCCGCATTTATTGCCGCTTTATTCATTGCTAGGCTTATAGGTCGGGTCCCTTTTGGTGAAACCCCGATTTGTTCCCAATGCCGTGATATTTGGGGCGATCTCAGATTGCCCACGGCGGTCAAGGAATGTGGGCGTAGGACTGAGTTTGACACATATGATGCCAGTAACGACGCAACACGGATCACGCACCACGGTCCAGGGGCCCGGGCGCCTGTTTCTATAACTGGATTGGATGGCCGTCAGATCCAGCAGCCCTGGAACAAAAGACATGGTTCCTGAGGTTGGAGCTTGGGCTGAGTTTCACACAAACGATAACGGGGGCAATGCATCGTGGATCAGGGCTAAACTTGCAATCGGTAATCCAACCAATGATACGTGCGCAATTAGCCAAAAGAACCACGGTTGAGTGACCGTCAGCGCTTAGCGCCACGTTGATCGTATAAAATCGCTACGCCGGAGGCGATAATCAAAGCAGTGCCGAGCCATACGATCGGCGTCGGCGAT
>JAYYZV010000023.1:0-6905 GCA_036339975.1 Pseudomonadota bacterium
GGCTCGTATTTGATCTTATTTACGCGAAAGAAATCAGCGAGGTTAAGCTCAGTCGTCGTACCTGTTTGAATACAGATGGAGGCTCCATCTAGTTCCTTGGCACTTTTAACACCGAGCTTTTTCCGTCCGATGAAACCCTGACCGTCGTAGTAGCTAACGCCTATGAACGTAAATCCCAATTTTACGTCACGAGAAAATGTCCAGGTGGTGTTCCGTGAAAGGACATCAATTTCACCAGACGCGAGAGCGGGGAATCTATTTTTCCCGGTGAGGTTTACGTATTTAATCTTGTCAGGGTTGCCGAGAACTGCGGCGGCCAATGCTCTGCAATAGGCGACGTCAAAGCCTGCCCATTTGCCCTTGTCGTCTGTATACGCAAAGCCGGCAAGACCAGTGTTTATACCACATTGCAGAACCCCGCGTTTCTTAACGTCATCTAGTGTTCCGGCAGAAGCTACGCCAGAAATGAGCGTCGCTGCCGCGATTGCAAGTGAGAAACGTTTCATATCGTATTGTCCCTTTATTTAATGGCGACATGATTATAACCCATTTCCATTCGAAATCGGTATAGACCCACGTTATTTCTTTGGATAAAGCTCAAAATTCTTTTTCCCCTGTACATACATATACTTAGGATATCGCTTCGACGTTTTGACGATTTTCGGGAAAAATATTGATGGCCTTAAACAACTAATTTGGCGCTCAAAAATTTAGAATACGACAGACCGATACGGACAGCGTAGTTTAGACCCCTTAAGCTACTTTGTGTCTACGCGGTATATTAACGGGGGTCAGCGGACTGGGGGCAAACCCGGCGGTCTGGGAGGTAAGAAGTGTGAGCGATTTCGCTGCGTTACATCCAATCCCAAAGGCTGCCCACCGGAACTTATCTCCTGGTGCGTGGGACAACCTGATTGGTAGAGCTGACACAGAAACTTCCCTGCGCCGCAACTGGCAGGCGCTGGATGGCCTCGCCTTCAGACCCCTCGTCCTCAAAAACGTCCGCGATATCGATCTTACTACGGACGACCCTGCCGGTGTAGTCCGCGTTCTCGAACCGCTTGAAACTGAGATGGAAATCGTAATGGGGTTGCTCGGGCTCGACAGCCTTGACAAACTTAGAGAGGACATTCTCAAATCAGTGAGCCCGGTAGTTCCGCCAGGCCCGTTCAGCGCTTTTCCGTTTCTTAATCTGCCGTCGAAGGAGTACTGACAGAATGAACGACATCAGTAAATTCGACCGGCCCGTTCCCGGCGACAACAAACAAATGGAATGGGTTAGCGACGTTTCCGCTGAGATGCTCCGTAAGCTTGGCGTGAAATACGTTTCGCTGAACCCGGGAGCGAGTTATCGCGGATTTCACGACTCGCTGGTCAATTATCTCGGCAACGACGAACCGCAGATGCTGCTTTGCCTGCATGAAGATCATGCGGTCTCAATCGCGCACGGCTATTCCAAGGTTGCCGATGAAATGATGGGGGCGATCCTGCATTCGAATGTCGGGCTGATGCACGGTCTGATGGGTATCTTCAATGCCTGGTGTGACCGCGCACCTATCCTGGTGATGGGCGCGACGGGCCCGGTCGATGCACCGCTTCGACGTCCTTGGATTGACTGGATTCACACCGCCAAGGACCAAGGAGCGCTGCTGCGCAACTACGTTAAATACGATGACGAACCGCGTTCTGCAGAGGCCATTGTGGAGACAATGCTGCGCGCCAATATCATGGCGCAGCAATCACCTAAGGGACCCGTTTATGTCTGCTTCGATGCGGGACTGCAGGAAACGCCGCTAAAGGAGGGCGAGGTGACCATCCCGGATGTTGCGCGGTTCCAGCTGGCCGATCCGCCACCGGCTTCCGACGACGCAATTGATGCGACTGCAGAATTGATTTCGAATTCGAAAAACGTGGTTTTCATGTTTGGACGCATGTCGCCGACGATGAAAGACTGGCAGCAGAGGGTTGATCTTGCCGAACTAATTGGGGCCGGCGTTATTACCGATCTGAAGAACCGCGCGTCGTTTCCCACGGGGCACGCATTGCATGTCGGTGCGCCGTCGAATTGGGTCAGTCCAATAGGCCAGGAAGAACTGATGCAGGCGGATGCCGTTGTCGTGTTCGACTGGGTCGATCTGGCGGGTTCTCTGAAACCACTGTCGCCACGGGGAGGCATTCCCGGCCGGATCGTGAACTGTTCGGTCGATTCCTACGTGCACAACGGGTGGAGTGCTGATCACTTCGGCCTGGCGCCTGCCGATATCCCGGTTCTGGCAGACCCAGATGTGTTTGCCGGTCAGCTGCTCGACGCGCTGAGGAAGAAATTTGGCGGTAAGTCTCGGTGGGACGGAACGGCGAAAGAAAAGGCGGTGCCGCCGGAAGAGGAAAATAAATCAGCAGATGCAGCGATCGCGCCGAGGGATATTGCCTACGCCTTGAAGGAAGCGCGCGGCGGCCATGACATTACGCTGACCCGCGTGCCGTTGGGCTGGGCAGCGGATTCATGGGAAGTCAGTCATCCGCTGGATTATCTGGGCAACGATGGCGGCGGCGGTCTCGGCAACGGGGCCGGCAGCGCAATCGGCGTTGGTCTGGCACTCATGGACAGTGACCGTCTCCCGGTGGCAATCCTAGGCGACGGCGATTTCATGCAGGGCGGGTCCGCGCTTTGGACGGCGGCGCATTACCAAATTCCCGTGTTGATTATAATTTCCAATAATCGTTCGAACTTCAACGACGAAGTCCATCAGGAAGCGATGGCTACGCAACGTAATCGTCCGGTGGAGAATCGTTGGATCGGTCAGCGGATCGACGATCCACCACTCGACCTCGCCGGTTATGCTCGCTCGCAGGGTGTCCGTTCGGACGGGCCGATTGAAAAGGTCGGCGATCTCGTGGGTGCGCTTGAAAAAGGTATCGCGGCAGTTGCCAGCGGCGAGCCGTATTTCATCGATGTCCGGGTGCAACCGGGTTATTCGTCGCCGATGGTAACCCGCGCGAGCGGCGAAGCATCCACCGGTAAGGCGAGCTATGGAGGGACGCCATGGCTTATATTCTCGAGATCAAGAACGTCTCAAAGACATACAATGCCGACAGCGACAACCCGGTGGTGGCGCTGGACGGCGTCGATCTGAACGTGGCTGAAGGCGAATTCGTCTCGATCATCGGACCTTCGGGATGCGGAAAATCTACGTTGTTCAATGTGATCGGCGGTTTGATCGACGATCACCATGGCGAAGTCCTGATCGAAGGCCGGCCGGTGGACGGTGCGCACAAGGACGTGGGTGTGGTTTTCCAGGAGGAGTCAACATTCCCCTGGCGAACAACGCTTGATAACGTTGCGTTTCCGCTTGAAATCGAGGGGGTCGGCAAGGAAGAGCGGGACGCGCTTGCCCGCAAGTTCATAAAGCTGGTCGGGCTGGACGGATTCGAAAACCATTTTCCCGCGCAGTTGTCGGGCGGGATGAAGCAGCGTACCGCCGTGGCACGGACACTCGCCTATGAACCCCGTATCATGCTGCTAGACGAACCCTTCGGTGCACTGGACGAACAGACCCGCATGCTGCTGGGCGACAAGATGCTGGAAATTTGGTCGGCGTTGAACCAGACAATGTTGCTGATCACCCACAACATCACGGAGGCTGTGCAGTTGTCTGATCGCGTGGTGGTGATGTCGTACCGTCCGGGTACGATCAAGGAAATCATCAACATTGAGCTGCCGCGTCCCCGGTCTTCGGAGGTCATTTCGACGCCGGAATTCGGTACTTACGTCGGCAAATTATGGACATTGCTGCGCGAAGAAGCCTCGCGCGGGATGGAAGAGGCGGAGGCCCAAATCGCCGCCACGTAGAGACCCGTTCGCAACCGAACGGTATTTGAACTAAAGTTGAACCTAAGGACACAAAACCCGGGAGGAAAAAAATGTCCAAGATGTTGAAATCACTGGTAATAGCCGCTGCAGGGAGTGCCGTTCTGGCAGCACCCGCCATCGCTGCGGACAAGGTGCGCCTTGTCAACAGCACCAAAGTGGTGTTCGAAACCGAGCATCCCTATACGGCACTCGAAGAAGGTATTTTTAAAAAGCACAATCTCGATGTTTCGGTTATCCATGGTTCTGGCGGTGCCGCTTCATTGCAGGCCGTCCTGACCGGGAGTCAGGACATCGTCTGGGGCAACGGCGTTCTAGGCGTGCTATCGGCGTATGCCAAGGGTGCGCCGGTGCGTATCCTCGGCAGTAACATCCGCGGCGTGCCGGACCTATACTGGTACGTGAAGACAGACAGTCCCATCAAGTCGTTCAAGGACCTGAAGGCCGGGCAAGAGTTCGCCTATTCGCGCCCCGGCTCGACCACCAACCTCGCTGCGATTTATATAAAAGAAGCCCTGAAACTACCGGCGAAACTGACGTCGGTTGGCGGACCGTCAGGTTCCCGGACCCAGTTGATGTCCGGTCAGGTTGCGACCGGTTGGTCTGTCTTCCCGCTTAATAAAAATCTGTTGCGGGAAGGCAAGATCCGGATCATCGGTACCGGAAAGGAAGCAGCCGGACTAAATGGTGTGACCATCCGCGTGATCGCGGCCAATGTGAACTGGCTAAACAAAAACCGTGACGTTGCTAAGCGCATGATGACGGCATTCAAAGAAGCCCGCGCGATGACATACACCAGTGAAAAGCGCCTCAAGTCCTACGCGAAGCGCTGGAAACTCAATTTCGCGGATGTCAAATCGGCGCCGCAGGATACGCCCGCCGAAGTGACGACAATTCTGCCGGTGGCGGGCCTCGATAAGATCAACCAGATCGCGCTCGAGAGCAAAAAGATCAAGAAACTGCTGACCGCCGCGCAGTTGAAGGAATTGGTTCATCCGATGGGCAACAAGCCCTGATCGTCTGATCCTATAAACACAACCGATTGCTGGGGAACATGTCCAAGCTGCATAAGATGCCTATCGTCGTCGGTCTGATCGGGCTTTTAGCGTGCGCGCTGATACTCGAATATTCCGTCGATGCGGGCTGGGTAATGCAACTGGTAGTTCCCCGGCCATCGGATACCATTCTGGCTTTTCCCGAAGTCCAGGCAGATATGGACCTGTTTGGGAATTTCTTCGTTACCCTGGCCATGACGGCAGCTGCGACCCTGCTTGCATTGATCATCGGGGTGCCGTTCGGTTATTTTCTCTATCGAAATACACGCTACGGCGTCGCCTACGAAGGTTGGCTGGCGGCAGCGTTCGCCGCACCTACGGTTCTGTTGTACCCACTGTTTCTGGTTATCTTCGGGCGAAGCCACGCGACCCTGATTGCCATGGGCTTCATCCCCGGCGCAATACCCATCATCATTCAGACGCGACAGGGATTATTGGGGGTGTCGAAGACGCTTTTGAACGTCGGACGCAGCTTCAATGTCTCGGAGCGTGATATGTTCTGGAAAATTCAGCTTCCCAGCGCGGTTCCCACAATTTTCACAGGCATCCGGATCGGTGTGATGTACACGCTAGTGAATATCGTTGCGATCGAATACCTGATCGATTTCGGTGGACTGGGACGAATTGTCTCGGAAATGTATTTCCGATTTGACACGCCGGGCACCTATGCCAGCATCATCGCTGTTGTTTTCGTAAGCGTCTTTTTCTACTGGGGCTTCGGAAGGGTTGAAAAATGGCTCAGGCCGGTGTGACTCAAGCAAAACCAGCGGTACCGTCGATGGACGGGTCTGTTCGCCGCATACGGTTGTTTACTGCGCTTGGACTAGTTTTTGCTTGGGAAATCATCGCGACGCTGGGTACGGTGGGGGTTCTGTACAACGACGTGGTGCCCCATATCTGGAACATAGTGATCGCGATATACGAGGAACTGATCTCCGCCGGTTTCTACCGGGATCTAGGTATTACCTTCGCTGAGCATGTCGTCGGCTTTATTGTCGGATCGATAATTGCCATCTTTGTTGGCATCTGGATGGGGACCAGCCCTTTGGTCCGGGGTGCGCTGGAGCCTTACCTAAATGCCATCGGCTCGACGCCCAAGATAATTTTTCTACCGATCCTGTTCCTGATGTTCGGAACGGGTATCGAATCCAAAATGGCAAAAGGGTCGCTTTCCGCCTTCTTTCCGGTCGTGTTCACAACTACGTTGGGCATGGTCCTGATTAACCCAGTGCTGATCCGGGTTGGAAAGACATTCAATCTGAATAAATGGCAGATGATCACGAAGATCTACATGCCTGCGATGGTCAATCCGGTGATCACCGGGCTTCGTCTGGGAATGGCGATCACGGTTATCGGGGTGCTGGTGGCGGAGCTGAAATTTGCCGATGGTGGTCTCGGGTACAGGCTCGGCATCTACTACGAACAATTCCGGATCGCGCCAATGTATGCGATCATACTAATTATATTCGCGTTGGCTGCGGCGGCGAATGTCGGGATGACAAGACTGCAGGACCGGGTAAATCGGCATATGGCACCGACCACGACCAAGGGCAAGAAAGCCGCCGCCACGGCGTCGGGCGGCCTAGGCGTTGTCGGCACAAGCTAGTTACGTAAAAAAAGGGGAAGCGAAAAAAATGGCCAAGGAACTGTTTGTCTCGAAAGCGGACGATCTGGCCGACGGGGACCGCAAGATCGTCCCCAACGGCAATTATGAAATCGGGGTCTATCGTGTGAACGGCGAACTGTTCGCCTATCAGAATGTATGTCCGCACCAAGGCGGACCGGCCTGTGAAGGTCTGTTGATGGCGAAGGTAGAAGAGGTGATTGCCGAGGACAAGACCTATCAGGGCATGACGTTCAACCACGACGAAATGCATATCGTTTGTCCCTGGCACGGGTGGGAATTTGATCTGGCGACCGGAGATATGGTGGCTGATCGTAAATTCCGTTTGAAGAAATACGATGTGGTCGAAAAGGATGAC
>JAYYZV010000024.1:0-13827 GCA_036339975.1 Pseudomonadota bacterium
TCAGGGGCAAACGTCACCCTGCGCAGAGGCCTTGATCTCCGCTGGCGTCGCGCGCGTTCTCATTGGTGTCCGGGATCCCGACCCGCGCGTTAACGGAGGTGGAATTGCCCGGTTAAGAGACGCCGGCATCGAAGTAGTAGAAGGGGTTTGTGAAAAGGCGGCGCGCGATGTAACGGCAGGCTTTCTAAAGTATGTCAAAAACGGACGGCCTATTATTACAGTCAAGGCCGCGACGACCCTTGACGGACGTATCGCTACGTCGACCGGTGAAAGCCAATGGATTACAGGGGAGGTCTCGCGTGCTATAGGCCACGGAATGCGCGCTCGGCACGATGCGATCATGATTGGCGGTGCTACGGTAATCACGGATAATCCGTCGCTGACCTGTCGTTTGCCGGGCTTAGAGGGGGCGTCTCCCGCTCGTGTCGTAATATGCGGCAAACACCCGATACCTCTATCTCATAAACTGGTTATGTCTGCGTCAGAAATTCCTACAACCTTCGTTATAGGCGGTAGAGCCGAAATTGCCGAGCGAGACGCTTATGAAGCAGCGGGCGTTTCGATTATCGAAATGGGAAACCGTCTGGATGGGAACGTCGATATTAAAAAGGCTCTCCAAATGCTTGGTGAGGAAGGGATAACGCGGCTTATGGTTGAGGGCGGTGGTCGTCTGATATCATCACTACTCAGAGGAGACCTGGTGGATCGCTTAGTTTGGTTCCGCGCGCCCAAGTTGGTGGGGGGAGATGGTATAGCGGTTTCTGAATCGTTCGGCGTGGCGGAGCTTGACGGGGCAGCGAAGTTCGTCAAAGTATCCGCCCGTCCCGCCGGGGACGACCTTGTCGAAACTTATATACGCAAACTATAGAGGAAGTGGATGTTTACAGGGATTGTTACCGATGTCGGGACGGTGCGTGCAATCGAGCAAAAAGGCGATACTAGGATAGAGATTGGAACGGTATACGATATGGATGACATTGATATCGGCGCATCAATCGCGTGTTCTGGGCCATGCCTCACGGTTGTTGAAAAAGGCGATGACTGGTTTGCGGTTGAAGCTTCCGCCGAAACGCTTGATAAAACGGTTCTTGGCGGCTGGGCGGTTGGAACACTGGTCAATCTCGAACGTGCCCTGCGGATTGGCGACGAACTCGGTGGTCATATCGTTTCGGGCCATGTCGATGCAGTTGCCGTGGTTGTGGATATGCAGCAGGAGGGCGATAGCGTTCGCTTCACTTTTGAGGCGCCGGCCGATTTTGCCAAATATCTTGCACCCAAGGGGTCTGTTTGCCTGGACGGTGTTTCGTTGACGGTTAATGAAGTACGTGGAAACCGTTTTGGCGTAAATATTATTAGTCACACACAATCCGCTACATCCTTTGAAGGAAGAATCGTTGGCGACAGCGTTAACATGGAAATAGATACCATTGCGCGATACGTTGCTCGCCTCATTGGAAAGGACTGAGACATTGGCAGACAAAAGACTCACGGTTGTCGGCAATGAAGAGCTTGCCGAAGCGGTATCGGCGCCGACGGAGCCGCTGACAGATTTTCTATCTCCTATACAGGATGTCATCGAAGATATACGCAATGGCCGCATGGTGGTCGTGGTAGACGACGAAGATCGCGAAAATGAGGGAGACCTGATTATTGCAGCCCAGATGGCGACGCCGGATTCCATAAATTTCATGGCTAAATATGGTCGCGGTTTAATTTGTCTTGCGATGACTGGCGAGCGCATTGACCGGCTCGGCCTCTCGTTAATGTCCAGCGATAACCGATCCCAGTTCGAAACCGCGTTTACGACCTCAATTGAGGCGCGCGAGGGCGTGACGACTGGTATCTCGGCCTCGGATCGTGCCCGCACGATTGCTGTTGCGATCGACCCGCTACATGGTCGCGACGATATCGTCACACCTGGCCACGTCTTTCCCCTCCGTGCTCAAGACGGAGGTACATTGGTGCGAACCGGGCATACTGAAGCCGCAGTCGACCTATCGCGTCTTGCGGGACTAAATCCTTCCGGTGTGATCTGTGAGATCATGAATGAGGACGGGAGCATGGCTAGGTTGCCCGACCTAGTAAAATTCGCGCAGTTTCATGGTCTCAAGGTAGCGACTATCGCAGATTTGATAGCCTATCGGTTGAAGAATGATTCGATCGTCGAACGCTCAATTACCACGCGCATCATCCGAAAACATGGTGGGGATTTCAAGCTGATCGTATATCGTAACCGGGTTTCTGGCGCCGAACACTTGGCGCTGGTAAAGGGTGATATTGGTGGAGATCAACCGGTTCTAGTCCGCATGCATGCGGTCAATATCCTAGACGATATGATTCACGACACGACAAACCAGCGCGACAACGAACTAGAAGGATCAATCCGCAGTATTGGAGAGAATGGTTCGGGGGTCGTGGTGATCATCCGGGAGCCTTGGGCCGAGAAGCTTTCCAACCAAGTCCGTGCGCGGCACCGTGTACCCACCGATCCGATTGCGGCTTCCGCTGAAGTTTCGGTGATGAGCGAGGACGAACGCGAAACTGCACCGCCCGCCCTACGCGATTTCGGCGTTGGTGCGCAGATACTCGTCGATCTTGGGGTTAAGAAAATGGTTTTGCTAACTAACCGAACCCGCGCAATCAAGGGATTGGAAGGATTCGGACTGTCTGTGGTTGATCGCCGCCCGATCGATGCGGCCAAGGAGTAGTCGGCTGTGAGCGCGTCACCCCATATAATGATTGTCGAATCTCCTTACTATCAGGAGATTAATAACAATATGGTTGAAAGCGTTCTGATCGAGCTGGGACGGGTCGATGCAACCCATGAACGTTTCGAGGTGCCTGGCAGTTTCGAGCTTCCGGGCGCTATTAGGATGGCAATTGAAGCGGATAATTATCCATCCGACCGTACGCGCTTTGACGGTTACATAGCGCTAGGATGTGTAATACGGGGTGAGACTTCTCACTATGACTATGTGTGCGAAGAAAGCGCCCGGGGATTGAATGATCTGGTTCTCAAATATGCCATTGCTCTTGGCTATGGTGTTTTGACAACGGAAAATCGGGAGCAGGCATTGGCGCGATCAAAAAGGGATCAACATGACCGCGGCGGTGCCGCCGCGCGAGCCTGCCTAGCCATGATAGAGATTAAAAGTAAATTCAACCTTTATCCTAGATGATGAAAACGGTCGAGCGTAAGCGGGAGAGATTAAATGGAAGCGCGAGAAGAAGTGCTGCGCGACTTGCAGCCGTCCAGGCCCTATACCAGATCGATCAGTCCTCTGCGTTGCCGGATTCGGTAGTCGACGAATTTCTACGGTTTCGGTTGGGCGAAAGTTTTGATACGGAAAACGACGTTGCGCCCCACAAAAACCTCTTCTGCGAAATTGTTCTTGGCGTCGCTGCCCGTGGAGGACAAATCGACGATGTTGCCGGTGCAGCCTTGTCTAATAAGTGGACGTTCGAACGCCTGGAACTAATTCTGAAGGCGATTTTGCGTGCCGGGATATATGAATTGGAGTCGCGTCCTGATACGCCTATGCGGGTCATCGTCTCGGAATATGTCGACGTTGCGCATGCATTCTATGATGGTCAGGAACCGGGAATGGTAAACGGTATGCTAGACCGGGTAGCCCGCACTCTTCGGGCGGACGAATTTGGAGACGGGAGCCGTGACGAGTGAAGGCGGTAAGCCGGATGAATTCAATCTGATTGCATCGGTATTTAACCCACTGACTGACGGCGACGAACGGGCGCTAGGCCTGATGGACGACGCAGCGGTTATGCCGCAACGGGAAGACTTCGACACCATCATCACTACTGACACCATGGTTGCGGGCGTCCATTTCTTGGACACTGAAAGACCGGACTTGATTGCACGGCGCCTGTTGAGGGTAAACCTTTCTGACCTAGCATCGATGGGCGCGGTTCCTACTGGGTATTTTCTCAATCTGACATTAAACGACCTTGCCGACAAATTATGGTTGGATCGTTTTGCTGCCGGATTACGAAAAGATCAGGACGAATTTAACTTTTGTCTGCTGGGCGGGGATACGACACATACGAAACGGGACCTAACGTTAACAGCTACCTTTGTCGGCGAAGTCGACACCGGTTTCGCTATTACGCGAACAGGGGCTAGTGCAGGTGATGATGTATATGTTTCCGGGACGATCGGCGACGCGGCACTTGGCCTGAAATACCTTATTTCCGGGGACAATAAGCCGGAGACGATCATTAGACGTTTTCAACTTCCGGATCCGAGGGTTGCGCTTGGGACCAGACTCCGGGGGCTCGTGTCCGCGGCGGCGGACGTCTCAGATGGGCTGGTGGCGGATCTGGTACATATCTGCCGGGCTTCGAAAGTATCTGCCACGATAATAGGTGACCAAGTCCCGGTTTCTCCCATCGTGGATAACCGTCTCGCTGCTGGCGACATAGAACTGTCTGATATTCTGTCCGGTGGCGATGACTATGAATTGGTATTCACAGCACCCACTAATTTGGAACAAAATATTGTGGAGGCAGCACAGCTCTCAGCCGTCAGGGTTACGAAAATTGGGAAGGTTTTGGATGGGCCGGAAATGGTTAGGGTGCTCAATCCGAGTGGGGACGAAATTAAACTAGAAGCTCTCGGATACTCACATTTTTAGAGAATTTTCCGTTATATTAACCTCAGGGCAAAGTCAGGTAACCTAGTCGGGGAAATGGTATTACACACGCGGTAAAATGGCCCAATGAAAGAGTATCTGTTGGAGGTCTTGCTTAATCTTATGTGCTTTTGATAATAATTTTTAATGCTGGACTTTTTGGTTGGCAGTAACCCGGTTTTTCATAAAGTTTGTCTAGCAAAGATAGGTGGGTAGGCTCAGACTTTCTCACCCGCATTAATTCCTAACAGTCATGGACCATAAATTTACGACCCTGCTTTGCAGTTTTAAATTGCGAATAAGGGCGGGTGGCTTAAGTTCTGGCCTATGACTACTTCAACGGTACGGAGGAACGTTTTTCTGCTTGCGTCTTGTCAGGCGCTTTTTATGACGTCGACATCGGCGATTATTTCGACCGCCCCGATCGTCGGTGGGACTTTGCTGATAGAGGATAAAGGTCTGGCGACGCTGCCGCTCGCGCTACAATTCGTCGCCATGGCGATGACTACTATACCGGCGTCTTTTTATATGGGCAGGGTCGGGCGGAAAACAGGCTTTGTCACTGGTGCACTTATTGGCGCCACGGGGGGAGTGTCCGGTGCGTATGCTATCATGTCCGCCGATTTTACTTTGTTTTGCTTGGCGTCATTATTTACAGGTTGTTTCAATGGTTTTTGTCATTATTTCCGCTTCGCCGCCTCCGATATGGCCACTCCCGAGTTCCGTAGCAAGGCTATTTCGTATGTGCTGGCCGGTAGTGTAGTTGCGGCGTTTCTCGGACCAACGCTCGCCCGAAATGCGGTCGATATCCTACCGGTTCAGTTCGCCGGAGTGTATCTGGCGTTAATAGCAGTGTATCTGTCGGTTGCTGTGGTCGTCAGTTTTATCAGTATTCCGCACCTATCTCTGGAACAGCGTAAATCCAACGGCAGAACCCTCGCCAAAATTGTTAGGCAGCCAAAATTCATGATTGCTGTTTGCGCGGCGACGTTTGGTTATTTGGTAATGTCATTCTTGATGACGGTGACACCCATCGCGATGGGTGTATGCGGTTTTACTTTTTCGCATTCGTCATACGTTATTCAAGCGCATATCCTGGGCATGTACGCTCCGGCATTCATCACGGGTCACCTTATAATCCGCTATGGGGTCAATAATATTTTGATTGTTGGCGCCCTGCTATGTGCCGCAAGCATCGTGATTCATCTCTCTGGAACGTCATTCCTCAACTTTCTTTCCGGTCTGGTCCTTGTCGGAGTCGGTTGGAATTTCCTCTTTACCGGCGGCACGACCTTGCTGACCGAGACTTACTCGCAGGAGGAAAAGTCAAAAGTTCAAGGATTGAACGATTTCTTCATTTGGGGAACAATCTCCATCGGTGCGGTCACATCCGGAGCCGTGCAACAATCCATTGGCTGGAATGCAGTTAACCTAGTCATGGCGCCACTTGTCGTTATCGTATTCCTGACCACGCTTTGGCTGCGTTTCAGTACCCGCAGATCGACTGCAGGAAAATCTGCGGCGTAGTCTGTTTTCTCGGCCTCCGGCCAGTTGGCCAGTCGGCCAGCGGTGTTGCCTTAAATTCCTTCTTCTGTCATGTTCCGCGCGGTTTTGTAGGTCCCAAAGTTTCTGGCGTGTCTTGCGCCATATGGGGCTGAAAGCCTCGCACAGAACAAGGAATAAGAAGATGTTTGAAACGTATGTGATTGTGCTCGCCTGTGGTGTTCTCGCAATTCTCTACGGTGTTTTCGCCAGTCGCTCCGTGCTCTCAATGTCGGGGGGCAATGAAAAAATGCAGGAAATAGCAGGTGCTATTCAGGAAGGAGCTCAGGCATACCTCAATCGTCAGTACATGACTATTGGAATAGTGGGGGTGGTCATAGGAGTGGTACTGGGTCTTTTGCTTGGGATTTACCCTGCAATCGGCTTTTTTCTAGGGGCCATTCTGTCAGGTGCGGCCGGGTATATCGGTATGCATATTTCCGTCCGTGCTAATGTTCGGACGGCTGATGCTGCGCGAACCGGTGGCTTGCAACCTGCTTTGACCGTTGCATTCAAATCCGGTGCAGTAACCGGGATGTTGGTGGTCGGGCTCGGCCTTTTGGGAGTTACTGGCTACTACATGATTTTACGCGATGTATACAACCCCGCTGACGCCACCGGCCTTAGGCACATTCTTGAAGCACTTGTGGCTTTGGGTTTTGGTGCCTCTCTGATCTCCATCTTCGCCCGTCTCGGCGGTGGTATTTTTACCAAGGGAGCGGACGTTGGTGCGGACGTCGTTGGTAAGATCGAAGCGGGTATCCCGGAAGATGACCCCCGAAATGCAGCGGTGATTGCCGATAACGTAGGTGATAATGTTGGTGATTGTGCTGGTATGGCCGCCGACCTTTTTGAAACCTACGCTGTAACCATTGTAGCAACCATGTTGGTCGGTGCGGTGTTCTTTAATGGCGCTGCTCAGGAGACGATGCTTCTTTTGCCGTTGGTGATTGGAGCCGTCTGTATTCTCGGTTCCGTGTTTGGCACGTTCTTTGTCCGGCTCGGTAGCAGTAACAACGTCATGGGTGCACTTTATAAAGGTTTTATCGCGTCGGCGGTCCTTTCCGCGATTCTGATTGGCATCGCAGTCTATCTGGTGTTTGGCAGTTTCTCAGCGGAGATTCCGGCAGAAGGGGGGAGCATACAAGCCCGAGACCTTCTGTATTGTGGAGTCGTTGGGTTAGTTGTCACCGGATTGATTATTTGGATCACTGAGTATTACACCGGAACCCAGTTTCGCCCGGTTAAGAGTGTAGCCAAGGCGTCTGAAACCGGTCATGCGACCAACGTGATTCAGGGCTTGGCAGTTTCGATGGAAGCTACCGCGCTTCCGGTGATCGTTATAGCCGCAGGCATACTTATTGCCTTTTTCTCGGCTGGTCTCTACGGAGTAGCTATCGCGGCTACGACGATGTTGGCGTTGGCTGGCATGGTTGTGGCTCTTGATGCGTATGGACCGGTGACTGACAATGCCGGCGGTATTGCCGAAATGTCGGAACTCCCGGACGAAGTCCGCAACTACACAGATGCGCTTGACGCGGTCGGTAACACAACGAAGGCGGTTACCAAGGGCTACGCAATCGGTTCTGCGGCCCTCGCCGCTTTGGTGCTGTTCGCTGCCTATACCGAGGACATGAAGCATTATGTTCCGGAAGTCGCAGCGCAGGTGAAATTTGGCCTACAGGACCCATATGTGGTCATTGGTTTGTTTATTGGCGGCATGCTTCCGTACCTGTTTGGTTCACTTTCCATGATGGCGGTTGGCCGTTCGGCTGCTTCAGTCGTGGTAGAGGTGCGTCGGCAGTTCAAGGAAATCCCCGGGATAATGGAGGGAACTGCGCGTCCTGAATATGGCCGTGCAGTCGATTTGCTAACCAAGGCGGCGATAAAGGAAATGATAGTTCCATCGCTGTTGCCTGTTCTTGCGCCAATTGTCGTCTACTTCGTGATAAAATGGATTGGGGGTCCCGCTGCGGCGTTTACAACGTTGGGGGCGCTTATGCTAGGGACAATTGTCACCGGTATTTTTGTTGCGCTATCTATGACAGCTGGAGGTGGTGCTTGGGACAATGCCAAGAAATACATCGAAGATGGCAACCATGGTGGTAAGGGGTCCGATGCACATGCAGCATCTGTGACAGGTGATACTGTCGGCGATCCCTACAAGGATACGGCAGGCCCAGCGGTAAACCCGATGATTAAGATTATTAATATTGTCGCAATCCTACTTTTGGCCGTGGTAGGCGGAGGTTAATCAGTTGAGGTATTGCAAAAAAAAGCCCTAAATTTATGGGGCTTTTTTTTGGGCTATGTCAAATTCAAAACACCCGGAATTCATTCATTTACAGGTGCGCCGCCAAAGCGGCCGACGTTACCCAAAAGCTGCTCAAGAATTGTCAGTTCTTTACCTTTGGTCGGCGTTTTACGATTCACAATCTGAATCTCGCGGCCATCACGTTTAGAAAGGTGTTGAACACGTTGAACCACACCTTGCTTGTTGAAACGGATTACCAAGACCTTCCTATCCAGAACCTCCTCCTTTATGAAAGCGGTTTTTTTTGTTCGGGTTCCCACATAGTACCAAGATTCCTGATCAAAGGTCGCACGTGCCGACGGGGTTCCCAGCATTTCGGATATCTGGGTGCGAGTGGTTTTCCCGATGCGAATACTTTCGACAATCTCCTGATTGGGAATGTTGCCGTGACTTTGTAGACGATCCGAACAAGCGCAAATGGACACCACTATTGCCGCTGCGCTTGCAATAGCGATGATGCGTCGGGGCTTACTTCCTCCGCGTTCGAAATATTTAATCCAGACCATTTGACCAGTAATACACTTATCAATATCGAAGACTTTGTGAATTATCCGAAGTATAAATGATGTATCCCGAGCTTGAAACAAAAGTAATTATCGAGGTTGCTATACGGTGACCGTAGGGTTTTGATTTGATAGCACTTAAAAAAAATAACAAGGTTTTGAGTTCCGCGGATGAGATTTATAGGACAATCATAGATCAAGCGAGGCAACCTCACTTTTATGCCGAGCTCGGTGTACCCGATACCGTCGACGGGCGGTTTGAACTAATATCGGTTCACGCTTTTCTTGTCCTTCGGCGCCTGAAACCTGGATTAGGGGGAGAGGGTCAGATCGGGCAGGCGGTGTTCGATACCATGTTTGAGGATATGGATCTCAGTCTTCGCGAGATGGGCGCCGGCGATATTGGGGTGGGCAAAAGGATAAAATCTATGGTTCAGGCATTTTATGGACGGGTCGCCTCCTACGACGCGGGTTTGGCGTCGGCGGACAGGGAACTTGAAGAGGCGTTGCGGCGAAATGTATATGGAACGTCTGAACCCGTACCTCAACTAGTGTCGGAACTTGCCAATTATATGAGACGTCAGGAAGCGCACCTCGCTGGTATTGATATCGAAGATGTGAAGTCCGGTGCTTTTGATTTTGCCGCTTTAGAATGAACACCAAAGACGAGATTATACCCGAATTCAGCAGGGTTTTTGATCTTGGGGGAGTGGACGACAGCCCCCGGAGTATTGACCTAACGGCCCAAGAGGAAGAACTTCGATTATTGGCAATGAGGTTCGATCAGCACTCAATTGGCCGATTGGAGGCCAATCTTATTATAACATGGTCGGAACCCGGCAAGGTCTTTTCAGTATCTGGGCGTTTCGTGGCTGACGTAGTCCAGACCTGCGTCGTTTCACTAGAGCCGATGGAGGTTAGTCTGAATGAAGATATTAATCTCGTTTTCGCCTACGATATTGATGATTTGGAAGATTTGGTTGTTCTTGAAGATGCAGAACCCTTCGACGGTGAGACGATTGATCTTGGCGAATTGGTAGCAGAAGAACTTTACTTGGCACTGGACCCATACCCGAGGCGGGAAGATATCGAAACCGCCGACATAGACTTGGGCCCCGGGGCGTTATTTCTCAGCGAGGAAGAGGCCCGGAAAAGTGTGAAAAAACCGAGCCCGTTTGAAATTTTTGCACCTTTGAAGCCGAAAACCTAGGTTTTGTTCAAACTTCAGGTTGCCCCGGACGTCAGGATGGAATATCAATCGCCACCCAGTTTGTGTTTCCAATTATTTAAATGGCTCGGTTATGGCTGTTCCAAAGAACAAAGTATCGAAATCAAGGCGTAACATGCGACGTGCACATGATTCCTTGTCGAGGAACCCGAATACGGAATGTCCCAACTGTGGTGAACTGAAACGTCCGCATCACGTTTGTGCATCCTGCGGGTTTTATGATGGTCGTGAAGTTACGGAGACATCGGGGGCCTGACTCGGTTTACCGAAACATTAGGATACAGAAGTGAGCACTGCACTCACGATCGCACTTGACGCCATGGGGGGCGATAATGCCCCAGCGGTCGTGGTGAAGGGCGCTGACTTTGCGCGTCGTCGCTTTCCCGATGTGAATTTCCACATGTTTGGGGACGAGAAGCGACTTTTTCCCCTGATGAAGCGAAGAAAACGTTTACGTGAAATTACCCAAATCACTCATACCGATAATATCATTAGCAATGAGATGAATATCTCTACGGCGCTGCGCAAAGGACGGCAGTCCAGCATGCAGCTAGCGATCAATTCGGTTCGCGATGGCAACACGGCGGGGGTGGTGTCGGCGGGAAATACCGGTGCTCTGATGGGGATGGCAAAACTCGCGTTGCGAACCTTGCCGGGCATCGACCGGCCAGCGATAGCGGCAATCCTTCCGACCATGCGGGGAGAAAGCGTGATGCTGGATCTTGGGGCAAATGTGGAATGCGATGCCGAAAATCTCATCCAGTTCGCTATCATGGGTGATGTGTTTGCTAGAACAGTTCTTGGAACGGTTGACCCGTCATGCGGATTACTAAATGTGGGGTCTGAAGAGGCGAAGGGTCATGCTGAAATTCAGCAGGCCTACGCGTACTTACGCGGGATGTCTGGTAGCATCAACTTTCATGGTTTTGTGGAAGGTGACGATATTGCTGCCGGGACGACTGATGTCATCGTATCTGACGGGTTTAGCGGTAACATCGCGTTAAAAACAACAGAAGGAACGGCTCGGCTGATCAAGGAGTTCTTGGGTGATGCATTTCGCAGTTCGCTTTCGTCTCGGCTGGGTTTCGTTTTCGCGCGTCGTGGACTGCGCAAGATGCGGGACCGCATCGATCCACGTCGTTACAATGGTGCTGTGTTTGTAGGACTGACAGGCATAGCGGTGAAGAGCCACGGTGGCACAGACGCGTTCGGGTTCGCGAATGCCATCGGGGTGGCTGTAGATATGGCTGCGAAGGGCTTTAACGAAAAAATCACTGAGGGCCTGCAAAATTTTAGTAAAATGGAATTAGTGGATAGAGAAGCGGCGGCTTCCTGATGGTGGTACGTTCCATTATCTCTGGATGTGGAGGCTATTTACCCGACCGGGTAGTGACCAATGAAGAACTGGCGCGACGCCTCGACACTTCCGATGAGTGGATCGTAAAAAGGACTGGTATAAGAACCCGTCATATTGCGGCAGACGATCAGAATACCTCAGATCTAGCGCTTGCGGCGGCCCGTCATGCACTCGATGATGCGGGCATTGAAGCGTCAGAGATAGATTTGATTGTGTTGGCGACTGCAACACCTGATAATACGTTTCCATCTACAGCGACTAAGGTTCAGTCGGCGCTGGGGATGACCCGTGGCTCAGCTTTTGACGTCCAAGCAGTTTGTTCCGGTTTTGTTTACGCAGTAAATGTAGCGGACAATTTCATTCGGCTTGGTCAGGCGGAAAACATCCTGGTGATTGGAGCTGAGACGTTCTCACGAATCTTGGATTGGAAAGATCGAACAACATGCGTGTTGTTCGGTGATGGGGCTGGGGCCATCGTCCTGAGCGCTGCCGAAGGTGCTGGTGATAGCGGAGACAGGGGCGTTCTTGCCAACTGTATCCATTCCGATGGCCGTCATCACGATCTGTTGTATGTGGATGGTGGGCCGTCCGCGACGCAGACCGTTGGTTATCTTAGAATGGATGGACCGGAAGTTTTCAAGCATGCGGTCAAGAATCTTGCGAGTGTTATTGGTGAGGTGCTTGAACTTGCGGGGCTTGAGCCTTGCGACGTGGATTGGCTTGTTCCTCATCAAGCAAATGAGCGCATTATTTCTTCCACGGCACGGAAGTTGAAAGTGAGGGAGGAAAAAATAGTCGTGACCGTAGATCGGCACGCCAACACGTCGGCGGCGTCTATTCCACTCGCATTGAATGACGCCGTGCGCGATGGCCGGATAATTACCAGGGACGTTATTGTTCTCGAAGCTATGGGCGGTGGGTTTACATGGGGAGCAAGCGTGGTCCGGTGGTAAATTTGCACCGTCAAAATACTATCCGGTTATCTCTATCCCTTTGATATTGACGGCCTTCTTCGCAACAGCTACCGTCTGCGACAGGGACAAAAAGGGGGCATGGCATGGCCGAGAATACGGTCACAAGAGCGGACCTTAGCGAAGCTGTTTATCAGGAAGTTGGATTGTCTAGGAACGAATCCGCCGATCTTGTTGAACACGTTTTGTCAGAAATCGCAGAGACTCTTGTCAGGGGCGAGGCAGTTAAAATTTCATCGTTTGGCAGTTTTGCGGTTCGTCAGAAGGCGCAGCGTATTGGTCGCAATCCGAAAACGGGCGAGGAAGTACCCATACTGCCGCGGAAAGTGCTCGTTTTTCGTGCGTCGAATGTTTTAAAAAATCAAATAAACAACATTGGATCTGGCGGGAGTGGTTTCGAGAAGGCTACCGCCTTGAACCCCGGGAGCGATACATCTTCCTCCCAGGAGCGTTCTGGACCTGAATTTTCGGGATCGACGTTGGGAACGAGGTCTTCTTTTAACAGCCATAGAAGTTGATAAATGGCGAAGGGTGACGATCGGCGCCGCTCGCGAAAGTCGGCAGCAGCTTTCCGGACAATTAGCGAAGCGGCTGAGGAACTTGATATTCCCGCGCATGTTCTCCGTTTTTGGGAGACAAAGTTCGTTCAGGTAAAGCCTCTGAAACGGGGAGGAGGGCGGCGCTATTATCGGCCCGAGGACGTGGATCTTTTGCGAGGTATCCGGGAGCTTCTCTATACCGATGGATACACTATTAAAGGGGTGCAGAAGCTACTTCGTGAGGGTGGTGTTAAGGACGTTACCTCGAGGGTGAAAAACCCGGAAGTCGCTGCGCCAATTGATCCGGAGCAGGTTGAGGTCGGACAAACTCGGCAGGATTCGCCCTTGGTTGCCGTATCTCTGGGTGACGCCAAGCGAGCCGAACTGGTTGAGGTCCTCGGTGAGTTAGAAACTCTTCGTGATATCTTGAAAAACGCAGCCGCCTGAGCTCACACAAATTACCGAGTTACGCAATCAACGGGATGCAGGGCTCAGTTTGGGGCTTTTGGTTCATGTATCTCCTCAAACGGGGACTATTCCCCAACTTTCATTTGACGAAGAAGTATAGAAAGCGCAAAAATCAGCGGTCGGAGCGTGGCGCAGTTTGGTAGCGCACTTGACTGGGGGTCATCTAAGCCCCAAGGCCTTTATTAAATTATAACAACTACTTAACAGTTTTTAGCCTGGGATGTTTGGGGCTTTGTATGGGACTTTCGCTCAAAAA
>JAYYZV010000025.1:0-10751 GCA_036339975.1 Pseudomonadota bacterium
GGATGATGATGCCACCGGAGGTTTTTTCTTCCGCATCCAGCGGCTCGACCAGAACGCGGTCGTGCAGAGGTCTAATTCCCATCGACCATCTCTCCTTAAATTATTGATTTACCAAGACTTTATCATACTTGCTAGCACTCCGGGCCAGCGAGTGCCAGATATATAGGGATCGAGCCGGGCCACGTCAACCGAAACGAAAAAAAATACTATCGACTTTTATAATTTTTTTCGAAGCTGGCTAATTTATCCGCCGAAATTGACACCTTCATCTCAGCGTGTTCATCACAATCATCTCGGCTGAGAACGTCAGAGTTCCGATACAGCCAAGAGACCGCAGCGCCATTCTCATGCGGAACCCGCAGCTCGACAATGCCGCGGCCTGCAGACAGCAACTGATCCAGTCTTTCCAATAGGGCATCCGTGTTTCTGCCGGTAACGGCAGACATCGCAACCACATTATTATCGCGAAACGCAACATTCATCGCCACATCCACTTCTTCTACCGGCAGTCGGTCGATTTTGTTAAGGACTTCAATAGACACGCGGTTATTGTCGAACTCGACGCCCAGCTCCGCCAATATGTGTAATACGTCGGTTTTCTGGGCTTCAGTATCCGGGTCTGCGATATCGCGAACGTGGACGATAATATCAGCCGAAATCACTTCTTCTAACGTTGCCCGGAAGGCAGCGATGAGGTTAGTCGGCAAATCCGATACAAAACCCACCGTATCAGACAAAATCACCGACTGGCCAGACGGCAGTTTAATCTTCCGCATCGTTGGATCAAGGGTCGCAAACAGAAGGTCTTTTACCAAGACGTCAGCATTCGTCAACCTATTGAAAAGTGTGGACTTTCCAGCATTGGTATAACCAACAAGCGCAACGACCGGATACGGCACACGTCGCCGCGCGTTGCGATGTAGTTCGCGGGTTCGGATGACTGTTTCGAGTTCTCGGCGGATCTTGGTAATTCGTTCTGAGATAATGCGCCGGTCCGCTTCAATCTGAGTTTCACCTGGACCACCGAGAAATCCAAAACCCCCTCTCTGACGTTCCAAATGGGTCCAGGTCCTGACTAGCCGGCTGCGCTGATAGTCCAGATGCGCCAGTTCGACCTGAAGCACGCCTTCCCTCGTAACGGCTCGCTCCCCGAATATCTCAAGGATAAGTCCGGTCCTGTCTATAACCTTGGCTTCCCAGGCGTTTTCAAGCCCCCGCTGCTGCACCGGCGAAAGCGATGCATCGACGCTCACTACGTCTACGTGCTCGGCTACAACCAGATCGTGTAACCTCTCAACAGTCCCCTTCCCGAAATAGGTCGCCGCGTTAATCTGCCCTAATGCAATAGCTTCGGCGGCTACCACCTCAAGATCTATTGCCGCCGCAAGCCCCAACGCCTCCTCAAGTCGGGCATCGATAGACCTACCAACGTTTCTGCCAGTTTTCAGGTAGGGGTGGAGCACAACCACCCGTATTTTGTTATCTTCCACTGTTACGCCCCAGGCGACAGACAGTTCAGGCGTCGTCGTCTTCGATAATGTCCTCGCCATCGACGTCGTCATCGTAGAGGGAAACCGGCGTAGCAGGCATCACGGTGGAAATCGCATGTTTATACACGAGCTGCGAGTGTCCATCGCGGCGCAAAAGCAGACAGAAGTTGTCAAACCATGTAATTATTCCTTGTAATTTGACGCCATTCACCAGAAATACGGTCACAGAAACTTTTTGTTTCCGAACCTGATTAAGAAACACATCCTGAAGATTTTTCATTGTATCTGAAGACATTTTTTTACCTTATTGTTTTCATTTATCTTTTTATCTTCACGCTTTGTGTGGAAGAGCACTAGACCCGTCCCACCATAACCCTATCGCCGCAGCGGTAACATACGAGAAATAGTGTCTTAAAATCTTTTGACAACCGCCATTAACTCTCGGCAATCGGAATAATGTTCGTGCGGCGGATAATCGGCGAATTCCGGGTCGTTCGGCATATTTTCTCCGATAAGTATGGTATGGCACCTCGCAGCATGTCCACAGGCCATATCGACCCATGTATCACCGATAAACCAAACATTATCGGCCCCAGGCACAATCCCCGTTCGGTCAAGCGCCAAATAAATAGGATCTGTCGCAGGTTTGTCATTCGGCGCATCGGACGCACCAACCAGATAACCTTCAAAAAAACGATCCCATCCTAGCCTTGTCGATTCCGCACGTAGGTGCCCTCCCGACTTGTTGCTGACAACACCTATATGACTACCAAGCCCCACAAATGCTTCGATTAGTTCCTCTGCACCGTCTTTTTTTTCCACTCGTTCTAGGTGAACAGCCCGATAAGCCGTGTAAAAAATATCGCGCGCCTCTTCCCATCTATCGCCGAATAATGGCGGGAATGCCTCCCGTAACGACTTTCGCACGCGCCGCAGGGTTTCATCCATGGACCACTGCGCATGCCCCATGGCTTCCAGTGTCCGGTTCATGCTTTCGTGGATTATCGGCCAGCTGTTGACCAGAGTGCCATCCCAGTCAAATAGTACTGCTCTGGGAAGGCTGTCAGGCATCCGCGGCCCATAAATGCTCAGCATAACTATCACGCAGTAGTCTGGAAACAGGTCCGGGGCGTCCCAGACCCACCTTCACCCCATCGATACTAATGATCGGCACGATAAAAGCAGTTGAGCTTGTAAGAAACGCTTCGTCCGCCGACTTCGCCTCGTCAACACTAAAAGGTCTTTCCTCGACCTCAATCTGAATATCTTCAGCTATTTTTATAATTGCAAGCCGGGTCACACCGTTCAGGATGGCCTTTTCTGGGGGATGGGTAATAATCTTACCCCCCTTTACTATCCAAGCGTTGGTCGATGTACCTTCGGTGACGGCGCCCCTATCGTCGACCTGCCACGCTTCGTACGCCCCTTCCCGTATCGCCCGATCCTTAGCTAGGATATTTGGTAGCAAGGAAATGGATTTGATGTCGGGCCGTTTCCAACGGAGGTCCGGTACTGTGATAATTGAGACCCCTTCCTCCACCCATTCGCGTTTCGAATTTGCCAACGGCCGCAAGGTCATGACCACCGCCGCAATAATATCGTGGGGAATCGCGTGGTTTCGGGGCGCTTCGCCGCGAGATATTTGGATATAAAGATTAGCGTCCCGTAACCGATTGAGGCGAAGTAATTCCGCAACCTTCATCCTGAATATTTCGATACCGAATGGCATTTCCATGCGGATTTCACGTAAAGAATGCTCCAACCTAGAAAAATGGAGGTCTTCGTCTACCATTTGTCTATTTATGACTACAATCACTTCGTAGACTGCATCGCCAAACTGATAGCCGCGATCCTCTATATGGACCCTCGACTGGCTATGACGAATATAGCGTCCGTTAACGTAGGATATCCTTGGCATTCAGCACGTCTTTAGAAAAATTCGAGACTTACGGCGAATAACTTCTCAATCTCCCGAACGGCTGTCGGTCTAACGAAGATAACCACTCTATCGCCTTTGTTAACCACCGTATTGCTTCGGGGCGTTATCACCTCCTCGTCACGCACGATCGCTCCGAACATTACCCCTTCTGGTAATTCCATATCGCGCAGCGGCTGCCCCACGAGAGTAGATGTTTCAAGAATTTCTGCTTCCATCATTTCGCCAAAATCCTCACCCAGAGAATGCACGGCTCGGATCCGCCCACGACGGACATGCTGCAAGATAGTGGATGCCGTAATAGCGCGGGGGCTGATCACCGCGTCAACGCCTAAGGTTGTTATCAGCGGGGAGTAATTTGTGTTGTTCACTAGCGCAATCGCCCTCTGGGCGCCATGCCGTTTCGCGAGAAGGGAGCCAAGGATATTTGTCTCATCGTCATTTGTGACCGCGACGATTGCTTCTGTCACCCCTACGCCGGCTTCTTCCAGAATTGCAGGCTCAAGGGCATTGCCATTGATAACTGTGGTATCCGGCAGGTGGCGTGCCGCACGCTCTGCTCCCTCGCGACTGGATTCAATAATACGTGCGTGAACCCCCGGGTGCTCGTTTCGGATCAACTGCGCCAGAAAAACGCCGACGTTGCCTCCACCGGCAATAATTATTCGTCGCGCCTGCCTCTCTTCATGTCCGAACACCGTCATCGCACGCGGGACATGTTCATTGTCAGCAACAAAGTAGACATCATCCCCCACCAGCATCTGCTCGTCGGCGCTTGCAACGATAGTTCTTCCATCCCGAATGATGCCCACAACAACAATATGAAGGTCTGGAAAAACGCCTGTCAATTGGCGAAGTGGCGTATTTACAACCGGGCAGTCCTCGTTACATCGGACGCCGATAACTCGCACCTTTCCGTCGACCATGGGGATAGTATCAAACGCGCCGGGAACAACGAGATCGCGGGAAATCGCCCGCGCGACTTCTAGTTCAGGCGAAATGATTACGTCGATAGGCATATTCTCGCGGCTGAAAAAGTCCGCCCAAATAGGTTCCAAGTAACTCTGATTCCGCACCCGCGCCAACTTCGTCGGCACGTTAAAAAGCGAGTGCGCGACCTGACAAGCGACCATATTCACCTCGTCCGACTGGGTGACTGCGATCAACAGATCGGCATCGGCAGCATTCGCGCGTTCGAGCACATCCGGATAAGAGGCAAAACCCCGCAAAGCCTGAACATCGAGGGTCTCGTTCACCGACCGAACATTGTTCTCCGATGAGTCCACCACAGTGACGTCATGGTTCTCGAGCGATAACTGCCGGGCAATGTGATAGCCTACCTGGCCGGCGCCACAAACGATGACTTTCATTCTATAACGTCCGCCGGATCGGATACGGTTTCATCCGCCCGTTCGACGATCTCCCGGTTAGTTACACCCAGCGCCTTAAGCTTTCGGTGCAGCGCAGACCGCTCCATACCGACAAATTGCGCCGTGCGCGAGACATTTCCACCGAACCGCGATACCTGAGCAAGGAGGTATTGCCTTTCAAAATTCTCCCGCGCCTCCCGCAGCGGCAGGGACATAACGTTGGTACCACCGCCAAAGCCAACTGTAGCTAAGGCACCAGCACCTATATCGGGCGGCAGGTTATCGACGCCTACGGGCTCTTCGGAACCACCGGGTGCCATGATTAAAATCCAGTCTACGGCATTTCGTAACTGCCGGACGTTTCCTGGCCAATCACATGCCTGCAAAGCAACCATTGCTTCTTTAGAAATAATACGAGGAACTCCGCCCGACAGAATTGCAGAACGTTCCATGAAGTGTTCGATCAGCGCTGGAACGTCATCCGGGCGATCTTTGAGGGGCAGAATTTCTATAGGAACAACGTTAAGGCGATAAAATAAATCCTGGCGGAAATTCCCCTCTGCCATTTCCACTTCCATGTCGTGATTGGTTGAAGCAATGACCCGTACATCCACCTCGATGGGTTCGTCACCTCCGACACGCGTAAAGGTTTGCTCCTGCAACACACGAACAATCTTACCCTGTGTTTCAAGCGGCATGTCGCTGACCTCGTCCAACAACAAGGTACCACCGTCGGCCTGTTCAAGGGTTCCTGCCTTGATTATACCACCGGGATCGGGGGCTTGTTCACCGAATAGCTCAACTTCCATCCGATCGGGGTTCATTGCCGCGCAATTGAGGACAATAAACGGCGCATTGGCTCGGCCCGACATATGATGAAGCTGACGCGCAAACACCTCCTTGCCAACGCCCGGTGGCCCAGAAATCAGAACACGGCTGTCTGTTGGCGCAACCCTTTCGAGGGCACTGCGCAGTTGCTTCATCGCGTTCGAGTTCCCCACCACCTCGGTTAATTCACCCGTTTGCTTCCGCAGTTTCTGGTTTTCCTTTTGTAACTGCGAGGCTTCAAGTGCGCGTTTTACCGTCAGAAGAAGTCTGTCGGCCTTGAAAGGCTTCTCAATAAAATCATAGGCACCCAATTTGATAGCGTTAACAGCGGTCTCCACGTTTCCATGACCGCTGATCATTACCACAGGGATATCGACGAAATCTCTGTAGACCAACTCTAAAAACTCCATGCCGTCGAGTTCGCTGCCTTCAAGCCAGATATCAAGGATTAGTAAATCAGGGCGTTTTACTTCGATTGCAGATAAAGCGCCGGTGCTATTGGAGGCCGTTCTGCAGCTGTATCCCTCGTCTTCGAGGATAGCACCTATGAGGCGGCTTATATCTTCTTCATCATCTATAATAAGAATTTCTTCGACCATCGACTAGTCCACCCCCGTATCGGAGATCTTCTCAGCTTCTTTCTGTTCGAATAGCGGAATCGTGACTGCGACGCGGGCGCCGCGTTCTTTTCGGTCCTCCAACCTAAGCCGCGCACCGTGTTCTTCCAAGATGGTTTTGACGATCGCAAGCCCAAGTCCTGTGCCTTTGGCACGCGTAGTGACGTAGGGTTCAGTCAGACGATCGAGTGCATCCGGCGGGAGCCCCTTGCCATTATCCAGGACCTCAATCTTTGCCTCTTCGTTGACTGCAGTTAACCTGACCGTAACCTCACCATCGAACGTCTCTGTATCGTCATTTTCCTGCTTGCGACCTTCTATGGCGTCAAGGGCATTCTGGAGAAGATTAGTCATGACTTGAGAGAGCTGACGCGCATCAGACATTATCCAGAGGGGGGTATCGGGAAACTCCAATTCGAACCGGACCCCCGGATGAGCACTTCGCGGAAGCACCACTGCCTCTCGACATACTTCGACAAGATTAGTTACCGCCATTTCAGGCCGCGGCATACGAGCAAAGGACGAAAACTCGTCCACCATACGACCGATGTCGCCCACCTGACGTATAATGGTGTCGGTACAATTAGAGAATGTATCTGGGTCAGTGGTGATTTCGGACAAATATTTTCGCCGGAGCCTCTCGGCAGATAGCTGGATCGGCGTCAAAGGGTTCTTTATTTCGTGTGCAATACGACGTGCAACATCCGACCAAGCTGCCTTTCGTTGCGCTGAGACCAGCTCGGTGATGTCGTCAAAGGTTACGACAAAACCCACAATTTTCGCCGACACCATGTCAGCTGCTACACGTACAAATAAGGTACTCGGGCGATCATCTCTTTCGATAGAGATCTGGGCTTCTACTAGAGAATTTGGTCTCACCGTCGTACTGCTGATCAGGTCTCCGAACTCAGGCACAACGTCTCCGATCATATTTCCGATCTCGTTATTCAGGTCAACCGACAATAGCGAGTTCGCGGATCTGTTAGCGAGATTTATACGGCCGTTGTGGTCCAACCCGATCACACCCGCCGATACGCCAGCTAGCACTGTCTCGATAAAGTGCCTCCGTTCATCGAGCTTTCGGTTGGCCTGAACCAGCTCGTGACGCTGACCCTGCAATTGATCAGTCATACGATTGAACGCTCTGCTGAGCAGCCCGAGTTCATCCGAGTTCGGCGCTTCCTGAACACGGGTCGACAAATCGCCTGCCCGCACCCGTTCCGCCGCCGATGCCAAGTCCGATATGGGCCGAGAAAGCCTGTTCGCGAAAACTAACCCAATCCAAATTGCAACAAACAACAGCAGCAGGCCAACCAAGATGAATATCATCGCGAAAGTGATTTCGATTGTCGATCTACGCCCTTCTATCTCTTCGTATTCACGGGCAGCCCTTTGTGTTTTTTCGATATGCTCGAGAACGTTGGGCTCGACGTATCGGCCTACGTAAAGGAATGCGTCGACGAGCCTATCCAGTTTGATAACCGCACGCAGACGGTCGTCGGTTTCACTGGTCAATACCACGACCTCACCCTTCCGGGCCCGACCAATTACATCAAGCGAGACAGGCTCGCGGTCAAGAACAAAGCCAAGGCTCCATTGAGCCAAAACCCTGCCTGTCCCGTCAAAAATATATATCTCACTCAGGTTCCGAATCATCCCTTGTGCCGCCAGAAGGCGTCGGAATTGCCGGGGACTACCATCAAGCAGCGGCAGTGCTCGATCCATATCCCGCGCCATCGATAAAACATCACCTCTAATAACTTGCTGATGCTCTTTTAAGTATGCGTCCGCAACGGCTCGGGAATCGATAATCGCTGTGCGCACGCGTTCGCTGAACCAGTTTTCCATACCGTAGTTAAAGAAAAAGGCAGAGAATGCGGACACTACAATTGCCGGGGCAAGCGCGATCAAGCTAAATAGCACGACCAAACGCGTGTGAAGGCGGGAACCAACCTGTCCCCGACGACGCTCTATCCACAGCCCGACGAGCTTTCGGGCGACAACTAGCCCTAACAACAGAAAAACCACCAGGTCAATCTGTAGCAAGATTAAAATTGTACGTGTATCCGCGCCGAGAGGCGACGTACCGGTAATCGCGGCATAGGTCGCAAACGCAGCCGCAAGCGCAACGACGGTGAGAAGGATTGCCAGCCTGCGGGCCAAGCTATACCGGTCATTCAGTGCCGAGAGCCGTGCATAGACGGCCGACGCCCGGGATATAGGCGGCTTCTCTATGGATCTTTCCGCTTCTGCCACATCAAGTCCATTTAGCTATCGATAATTGGTTACCGCCCACCACGAATAACCTCTATATCAAGTTCACGGATCTTCTTTCTCAGCGTATTTCGGTTCAAGCCAAGGATCTCAGCAGCCCGAATTTGATTACCTCTGGTTGCGTTAAGCGTAAGTTCGATCAGCGGCTCCTCAATTTCCCGCAGAACCCTCATATATAGTCCGCTTGAGGGTACTCCCCCTTCAGATTCCGAGAAAGCACGTTTCAGATGCCGATGAACTGCTTCGGAGAGCGTCTCAGCCGCATCATCCCGGCCTAAGTTGTCTGAAACGTTCCCGGCAAGCTCCTGTCGGACCGTTTGCCCATTTATTGTGTCGTCGCTGTAAAGAGCCGCCAGCCGTTGTATAAGGTTTTCCAACTCGCGGACATTACCGTACCATGGGTGATTCATTAGCGACGCCATGGCATCCGGTTCGAGCATCTTGAATGGCAAACCGTTTTCTGCACCGCGAGCGAAGAAATGCTCAACCAACTCCTGAATATCCTCCTTACGCTCCCGCAGCGGCGGTAATCTTATCGGAACAACGTTCAGCCGATAGTATAGGTCTTCACGAAAGTGCCCCTGACGAACCTGTCGCAGCAAATCTCGATGGGTTGCGGCAATGATACGGACATCCGCCTTTATCGGGGTACGTCCGCCAACCGTGCTGTATTCGCCGTCCTGCAACACACGAAGAAGTCTTGTTTGCGCATCGAGCGGCATGTCGCCGATTTCGTCGAGGAAAAGCGTTCCGCGCTGAGCCTGCTCAAACCTACCTATCCCTCGGGTAGTCGCACCGGTGAAGGCGCCCCGCTCATGCCCGAAGAGCTCAGCCTCAACCAAATCTCGCGGTATGGCGGCCATATTGATAGCGACAAACGGACCGTTACGGCGTTTGCCATAATCGTGCAACGCCCTGGCGACTAACTCCTTTCCGGTCCCCGATTCTCCATTTACCATCACCGTCAAATCGGTACCCATAAGGCGCGCCAGAACCCGGTATATGCTTTGCATCGCTGCGGAACGGCCAATGAGAGGCAATGTTTCATCAGCTTCATCCTGAACCATAGGAACCGCCTCAGATTTATCACGCATAGCGCGTTCCACCACAGCCATTAGTTCGGACAGATCAAACGGTTTAGGTAAATATTCATATGCACCGCGCTCGTTAGCCTTGACGGCTGTTAGCAGCGTACTCTGCGCACTCATCACAACTACCTTTAGTTCGGGACGCAACTCCCGTATCCGAAGAACCAGATCGAGCCCATTCTCGTCCGGCATTACAATATCAGTGATTACAAGGTCTCCCTCGCCATCGCTCACCCAGGACCAAAGGGTCCGTGCGTTACCCGATACTTTCACATCGTACCCTTCGCGGGTTAAAGCGCGCTCAAGAACCGTGCGGATCGCCCGGTCATCATCCGCAATAAGAACGGTTGGTGTTTTATTCATGAGTTAACTTCCGATCCCGGTTCTCCATCCTGATACACCGGCAGGCGAAGCCGGAACTCGGTCCCCGTGTCCGCGGTATCAAATTCAATGATACCTCCATGATCACCAACAACTTTCGCAGCGAACGCCATTCCGAGTCCCGATCCGTCGGATTTCGATGTAACGAAAGGGTCGAAAAGATTGGCTGCCACATCGGGTAAAATGCCCTTACCGTTGTCAAATACTGTGACGAGCAACGGCAATTGTACCCGGGTGGTACCCCCGGGAAGCGTCATACGCACGTCGTGTTGGTAAGCCGTACGAAGAACGATTTTTCCATCGTCTGCGGGTGCCGCTTCGCAGGCGTTTTTGACAACATTCAGCAGGACTTGAATCAACTGATCAGCATTTCCATGAACAGGTGGCAGAGAGGGGTCGTATTCCTCAACAAAGTCGACGTGCCGGCCGAAACCGGCTTCCGCGACCCGCCGCACCCTATCCAGAACCTGATGTATGTTGACCGCCGAGCGATCAATTGCACCTTCAGAAAAAAGTCCCATCCGATCCACAAGATCGCAGATGCGATCTGTTTCGTCACAGATCAGTCGAGTGAGCCCGACATCATCCTCGCTCGATACTGACATTTCCAAAAGCTGCGCCGCGCCGCGGATACCCGATAGCGGGTTTTTTACCTCATGGGCCAGAATTGCGGCTAACCCTGTAACAGACCGCGCAGCATTCCGGTGAGCTATCTTACTATTGATCGTTCGCGAAATTGACTGTTCATGAAGGGAAACGACGGTTAG
>JAYYZV010000026.1:0-17402 GCA_036339975.1 Pseudomonadota bacterium
CGCGCCAGCGGCACCGCCGGGTAGCTAAGTGCGGACGGGATAACCGCTGAAGGCATCTAAGCGGGAAGCCTCCCTCAAAACAAGTTGTCCCCATTAGAGTCGTGGGAGACCACCACGTTGATAGGCCAGGTGTGGAAGTGCAGTAATGTATGAAGCTAACTGGTACTAATCACTCGATTGGCTTGATTACCGACTGTCGTGTACAGCGGTAAGCTCGTCACCCGATGGAAACAACTTCGGTAATTACGGATATATCGTTGGACGATATTCACGATCGGGACATGTGTGTTTCGATGACCTGGTGGCAATGGCGAGGGAGAAACACCCGATCCCATTCCGAACTCGGAAGTGAAGGCCCTCAGCGCCGATGGTACTGCATCTTAAGGTGTGGGAGAGTAGGTCGTTGCCAGGTCTTCGAAGCACACATGGAGGATTGAGAGAACCAGCCGGATAACATCATAGATCGCAATCGAAACCGGGACCGATCCAATCGCCTCCGGGGCCGAAGAGGACAAAGGGCTGGCTTTATATTGCCGGCCTTTGTTTTTGTAGAGCAGACACAGAATTGACGCGGGGTGGAGCAGCCCGGTAGCTCGTCAGGCTCATAACCTGAAGGTCGCAGGTTCAAATCCTGCCCCCGCAACCAATAAAATCAATGACTTAGCAGCAATGCTAGGTCATTTTTTTATGGAAAAATGCGAATAACGCCAAAATAACGCCAGCAATGTTCGAATTGTGTTCTAACGCCAAGTGTTAAACCAGACACAAATTGTTATCGTGGCAGAGCAATAAAAGTTCCATTGTTCCTTCTTGTTACTTCCCTCATTAAGGTCGCAAACCGTGCGGTCGAATATGATGAGAGGAACCCGACAGCGTGAACCCTTGCTAGACGTCCTCCAGTGACCCTATTTGTGTTTAGCTTATCCAAAGCTTGGATAACAGGATCGTAGGATGATCCGCTGTATTCATCGCCAAAAATATAAATCGATACTCTTGCGTTTGGATTGGCATAACGTTGGAGGGCGACCGTTAAACCCTCTACAGGACTGCTGTTAGATGCGCTTTTCCAACCACGCAAAAGTTCGATCACGCTTTTCCGGCGCCCAGGAGTATCGGGGATCCATCTGCCAGCATAACCAGACAGAATATGCTCCCCGTTATCATTCAAAACTTGAAAGCCCTGAATTTTAGGGTGAATGCGAATGATATTTTCGACCTCTCTCGTGACCCGTCCCCATATCGATTGCATGCTGCCCGAAGTATCAATAATGAAAACGACAAACTCGCTGTCGACGGGGATCCCACCAATCTCATCAACACGCTTCTTTGCCGTTTTAGGACGGATAGCCGCCCGACGAGCACGCTCAAGCGATTGCTGAACAAGGGCAAGACCTTGAACATCTTTTTTCGCCTGAGCGGCATTTTTCTGCACATCTTGGACTTGGCCTTGTGTTTTGGCAGCCATTGCCTCTAGCCGTTCAACCAAGAGTTCCTTGCTATCGGCATCGCTCTCAGCATTCCTAAGAACGCCGTTTAAAAACCCAAGATTCTTCTCAATTTGCATCACTCGATTGAGAAGCGCTAAAGCCTCGTCTTCCAGATCCTTCGTAGGCGCCTCTGCATATTTCGAAATCAAGACAAGCAAGATGACAGCGCCAAAACCACAGGAAATTATGTCGAGAAAAGAAAGGGAAAATATATCGAGGTTTTTCCGTCGATGTTTCATGGCCACCCCTGAGCCGGACTAATCAAAAGACCTCTCGAACTTGCAGACCACCCCCAAAAGGCATGTGCGGCATGAGGATCCCCCTCAAGAGGAAGCATGATGACATTAACCTTCATGCCACGCAGGGCGGAACTGTCTACAGTATGAGCAAATAGTTTTAGACGGCAGGTTCCAGATATGCGAGATGACCTACCCCATAGCACACTGCAGTCAGCAAACGGATTTAAGCTTTTGTAGCTCGCGTCTCCTTTGGTGGGCAATCCATCGGTAATCACATATAGATCGGTGGCCCCAGATCCCACAATTTCAGATAAGCCTGCTTGAAGATTTGTTCCACCGCCAGGAACTGCGGCGCCCAACGAAGCTATGAGGTTTTTAAGACCTTGCTGGTCGCTACCATTAACCCATGCTTTTTTATTTATTCTATTGGCCCGGTCACTATAGGTGACAAGGGTAACTTGAGAAGACGACGGCAAACGCGCCAATATCCAATGTACAATGCTTTTTGCACGCCGCCATTTCGGTCCAGCTTGTTTCTCTTTGTCAGAGGCGTTTTTGCGACGAATAACATTAATCAATTGCTCGTCGGTCAACGAAGCACTGCTATCCAGAAGAATTGCTATACGTGGTCCCTCAACTCGGAGCCCGATTAGATATTGTTCTTCGCCTCTTTCTTGCTTTTCAAACGCGTCAGGGGGTTTCGGAATTTTAATTCCTTTAATCGCCTGTTCTATTGTGTTTTTAGAAGCAACTTCTCCAGACAATTGACTTTGTGCCTTCTTTAAAGCGCGTTTGACATTTTCAATTCGCGCCGACAGTTCCGCCACAATGGCTTCGGCCTGTTTCTCTCGCTCTTCTTGCTGAGCGATATCGTCTTTAACTGCCTTCTCTTCATCTTGTAAGCGCGTGAGATCAGCCTTCAACAATTCTGTTTCTAATAACGAATTGTCGACGTTGTGCTTAACCAACATAAAGACCAAAATAATCGCCCCCAAACCACAGGACATAATGTCCAAAAAGGCGAGCCCCAGCCCTTCAGTCGTTCGGTGACGTCTCACGGCTTTTTAATTCCACTCACCCGCTTCAACAAAAAGGATTCGCAATATTCTTGTGTGTCGACGACCAAGCCATCCTGCAAACGTTGCAATTGATGCAAAAGGAACATCAGAAAAATACTGATTAACAATGCGACGAAAGTTGAGTTGAACGCGACGCCTAAGCTATTCGTCATCCCAGAGATGTCGCCTGCAAGAGCTTTGTCCGCTTGTGAGAGCGCTTCCCCAATGCCGCGAACTGTGCCAATAAACCCGATCGATGGTATTGCCCATATCAGATATCGGATCATGGAATTTTCGGCCTCTAACTTCATACCTAAAGCGTCGACGGAAGCGACAATGGTATCGGAAGTATCTTGCACATTCTTAGTAATCAAATAGCGACGAAGGCTAGTTAAGAGCGTTTGAAAAAGGGGAGTATTCCGAATTCTCTCTGGAAGTTCTTCGAGCGTGTTCAACGCTGAAGTCAGATCAAGTTTCCCGTCTTTGTCGGCTTCGCCTAAAAGATCGACCTGAAAAAGATACCTGTCCTTGAGGATCGCGACGCACTTTCCACCCATAAGGAAGCATCCCCAAAACATCAGGATAAAACAAATTTCCTGCTCATAGTCTTTCAAGATGACGGGCAATGCGCGTGGAGCGGATTGTCCTGCGGCTTGCGCTGCTTCGAGGATCAAATACGCCTCTGGGCGAATATATCCCACGTAGGCAAGATGAACGATCACGACCGAGCCGACGAGCGCCAATATGCTTGTGATAAAACTTTTCATGGCTAAATATCGACTGGAAATGACGCAGGAGAATTTAGGCTAAACCCACGTGATACTGCGTTTTGTGCAATAGCAACGGTTGCAACACCAAACAAAGCGATTAGCGCGAGTGCGAACATCGTTTTAATTCGCCAGAGCCGCCTAATTTTTTTGATTTCCGTCTTTCGCATAAAGGTACCTTCCAATCCTAAATCCAATGTCGTCCCCTGTCCCGGAGACCCCTTCTCGGTATGCGGCTCGAAGCGTCGTCCTTGTCCCCGATTTCCAACTTGAACCCTTCACCGTATGTGAGTCGCCAAGCGCTGAACCAACCGGATCCACTGCCACTATATTACCGACCGGCATGGCTATGGAATACGCGTCATGAACCCATTCACGAGCATTGCCTGTCAAATCAAATAGGCCGGAGGGCTCTGCAGGATACTTGCCAACAGGCGCTAATCGCTCGTAACCATCGTTGTAATTTGGGACGTAGTAGCGAGCGATTCCATTCGCATGCTCATCCGCAATATTTCCAGCTCCTTTTGGCACAACGGATTTATCGCCCCAAGTGAAGTGAGTTTGCTTATCTTTTCCTGCCCTTCGGGCCAACCACTCCCATTCTGCTTCGGTCAACAGTCGATAACCGTCTGCCGTCGGGTTTGACGCGATCAACTTGCCACTTTTGATGTTGTAAAACGGCTCTAGTTTCTCTTTCCGACTTAGCCAATTGCAGAATAGGGCCGCGTCGATCCAACTCACATTGACAACTGGATAGTCGCTTCCCCCGCCCCCGCGAAACTTACCAAACTGAGCCTCCGTCACCTCATGAAGTGATGCATAGAAAATTTTCTTTAGATAAACATTCCGAACAATTTCATTCGCTCGCTGACCTTTTTCATGCCGCGGCGCACCCATAATAATTGAGCTAGGCTTGAAGCGCGTCAGTCGAACCCCAGCAGAATTTGTATAGGTCTTTGGCGTTTCACGAAGCCTTGCTTGTAATTCTATTTCAAGCTCGATGTTTAGAATCGTTTTGTGTTTGCTTGACGGGGTGAACTTTCGCTCAACTGACCGGTATCCGGCGCGTTTTATAAGGAGACGATGTGGGCGAGAAGTGCGCTTGATTTTCACCGCGTCGTCGCCGACCTTGTTGCCGTCGACAAATATTTTTCCTCCTGGCTTTACGCGAATATCAACAACGCCTAAATCCGGCTTCAGACGAAAACTCAACCGCCGGATTTCGCCGGCTTTTAAGGTAACAATCTGAGACTCCGTGACATATCCAGAAATTGCATAAGTTACCGTGTGAGCCTTGTTTGCCGGAACTTCTATACTTTCCGGAGGTTTAATTTCTCGGCCATTTAGAAGCAAAACACCGCCCTTTTGCGCAATTGAAAACGCGAGCGTCGCCTCTGCAGGAATCAAAATATAGTTCCTGACTAATTTCGTCTGTTCATTCCATATGATGATGTCTTCTGAAATTTTCTTGTAGTCGTTTTTTCTTGCCGAAATATTATGCCGCCCACCTTCAAGGGATAACTCGATCGGAGATAATCCCACAGGTTTGCCTGCAACAGATATCTCTGCGCCGGAGGGTGAAGTTGTTATTTTGACTTTTCCTGAGAGGGGTTTGAGTTGAACAGTCGCATCTCGGGTTTCTGCGCGTTTCAAATCAAACGCTACTATCTCTTTATGAAAATATGGATTGTTCACATCGATCGTGTGACTACCTGATGGCAACCGAACCGTGAACTCACTTGAGACTTCGGGTTCTTTTCCATTGATGGACCAGCGAGTTTCTGAGCGGTTAGGCTCTGTCGTTAATCGTAAGGTCGCTGGTATCTCGTTTAATTTAATTTTGACCGATTTTCCCTGATCCTTCTCCTCTATCCGGTATTCGGTCTCTTGAAAGCCTTCGGCGCTGACAGAAATCAATGCTGCACCACCGAGGCTATAGACAACTTGGTCAACACTAAAGGCGGCACCTTCAATGATATTAACCACAGCTGTCGCTTTTGCATCAGTTGGCAAAATCTCAAGCTTGGTTCCTTTTCCCGAATAGATGCCAAGCGTTAGAGCAGTAATCAGCAATAAACCAAGAACAACTGACCCGAATATAAACCGACGCTGCCGGCTTCGAGCGCGTGCTAGTTCCGCTTCAAATGGGCTCATCACAATAAACCTGAACTTTGCTTAAGAAGCTGCTTGGTTCAATCGTAATCTCAACCGATTTATTTTTGTATCCAGCCCTCTCTCCCTCGAAGACGTATTTTCCTGGCCGTAATTTAATCTCCTTTTGCCTCACCTTTCCGACCTTCCCTACGCCTCTGACCGACACGAAGGTCTCCCCATCCGAGATGACGCGAACAGGTATGGGTTGGGAGTACTCGTCGAGCAAATTTGAGAGTTGTTTTGCTTTTGCGGCCAATGACGTACTGAAGGCTTGGATATCTCTAGTCGAATTAAGCAGGCCTTCGACAAGTTTTGCTACGTTTAGTGAAGACAATCGAGTAGGCGAAGATAAATGGTTCGTTACTTCGTTTGTTGCATCAATGATTTGGCGAGCCAGTTTACGCCCTTGGACGACTTCTTGTTTATCCGGAACCAACTTGCCGGCTTCTGCATAGCGAGCTTCTGCTTTTACCCAATCATCGGAGCGCGCGGCTGCTCGGGCATCCGTAATAAATTTCTCAACTTTTAAATCACGCCCTAATCGCACGACTTGATCGCTGAAATAATCTAATTCCCTGCGAGTTTTATAAAGTTTCTTGGCGGCAGATAGTTGCTCGCGTGCTTTCTTTAAATTTTGATTTTTTACGTGCTCAAGGCCATTTTGAATGTGTTTGGCGAAGGCTTCCTCACGCAGACTTTCTTTGACCTGGACGAGGCGACTTTTATGTTCGGCGCGGTTTGGGTCCAACTTTATCAATTCTTCAAGACGCCTGGCTTCGGCTGCAAGATTATTTTCGACCCGGGCGATTGTAGCTGCCTCAATTAGTTTCAGAACTGCTGGCAAGCCGTCAATTTTCGACTTGAGCTGCATTGCACCGGCGTTCTCAGGTTGCAGCTTAAGTGCCGCATCAATTCGCCATTTAGCCGCTTCATAGTCATCAGCCATATAAAAAGCTTGGGCACTCTTAAATTCTTTCTCAAAAGCAGCGGCGTATGCTTCAATCTCTCGCTTGGCGCGGTCTTCGGATTTTTTCAGCTCACTCAGCGCTGCGTTGTATTCAGCCTGGGCGAATTGGCTTGCAGCTTTGTCGCGCTTGGCGAGGATTTCCTTTTTTGCCTCAGGATTCCAGGCGTCAAACCCCAGAGCTTTCACGCTCGGTAAATACGTCTTGTCGAATTCAGCCAGAGCCTCCTTTACGCGTTCACGGAGCTTGTCATCTTCTTCTTTCTTAGTCTGACCTGCGGCATTCGGTACTTGGCTTGGCTCGGAAATGGTTTCGTTCGAGAGGGATTGGCTGGGCATGTTGCCGTCGATTGTACCAGACAACTCAGGTGATTCTGCAGGTGAGGCCTGCTCATTTAAAGCATTTGCAGGTGCCGTTAGCTTAGATGGCTCTTGGGAAGGGGTTTCTTTGAACCGAGACAAATCAACTGTGAAGACATCCAGCAAAAACAGAGGGATGAGCACGGCTGCACAGAGAAGAACAGCTGCGGCTTTGAGCCGGGACTGTTTAGATTTTTGGCTTGCCTGATCGATCTTATCGATAAGCACGGTCAAACACCTAGTTGAAGCTACAGCGTTTTTTCAGGGGTTTTCTCTTGTGCGTAGATTTTTTTCAAAAAGCTCCGCCACTGAGCAAACTGTTCTTTTGCCGTGCCAGTAAGCTTAACCGTCTGCTGCTCCATTTCAACAACTTGTGGGGCAATGCTCACGTTAATGGACTCGCCTAATTCCCGAATGGCATCGCTATGAACCTTTGACTCCGCACTAGTTTGGAAGCTTTTTTTCAGCATCTGTGCGCCGACGGCACCACCAACGATACCGGCGGTCATTCCTGCTGTTTGAGAGTTATAATTATCTGACCTCGCCCCAGCTGCTGCAGCTGCGACGGCCAGACCTATAGCAAAAATACCGACAATTGCCTCGCCCGCCGCTTTTTTATCCGCTTCTGATTTTGCTTCGATTTCTTCCAAGCTTTGTTTTTGCCAGATCAAATAGCTTGTATCCATGCTCTCACTAAAACTGCGATATGTTGACTGAAGCGAGTCTACGAACATCTGGTCGCGAACACGAACTGCCCGTACTCTCCTCAACATTGGGTTTTCATCGCTAGGGAGGCTTACCAAAGTTGCCTGCCCGTCTTGGATATTCAGATGCCGAGCGAACGCCTCGTCGTTCATATTCGCTCCAAATCTTAATTCGGTGATTTGCTTGAGCTGTTTCAGGTCTTTATCGGGGATCTCTTCGAGTTCTATTGCAATCCGATTTGCAGCTTTGGTGAACACCGGGTCGTAAGGGTCTTTGTCTTTATTTCGGATGTTCTCATGGAACGACATTTCGACCTCATGATCGAAATAACGTGTAAACCACTCTCGACCAGAAATATCGACCGCCTTAACTTCTATTTCGACTTCCTCACCATCAGACGTGTCAATCTTGCCCATCAGATATAGGTCGCCCGTTGCAGTAGCGTCTGGCGTAACGCGGACAGCACCGAAAGCTCCGGTGGCATCGAGAGCCTCTTTTAATTTGTAAGCAAATCGGTTGGCTTCTGCACGACGAAGTTCCGGCCAAACTTCTTCTGAAGCCACATCGCTTTCATCGGTATTCTCGCTCTCTGAAGCTGTCTTTGGATTGGGTAGTCCCGGATCAAAAACGGGAATGATGACATCTAGTTTGGATTTTGTATTGTCGACTTTTGCTTCCCGGTCTTGCTCAATGATCGAGGATAAGACTGGTCCAACATCAATTTTGAAGCCACCCCCGCTACCTGTCGTCTGACATCCAGGCAAAACCAGGCAAAGGGATACAGCATAAACAACGATCTTTTTTATTCCACGCATTGGACTCTCTCCGCTGGCGGGCATCTATTTAACCGGCGATAGCCCTTTATATTTTCGATATTCGTTCCATAATTTCTTTCGAATTTCTGGATCTGGTTCGTTTTGTGCCGCCTCACGAATTTGTGCCTCCAGAACGCTATCATTGTCAGCCGGCGGAATATCTTCCGGAATTTTTCCATTGTTCAAAGCAGCAGTACCATTAGCCGGATCGCTGTTGTTCTTGTTTTTAGCTTCACCGGTTTCATGCGCGACAACTGCAGGCACAGGCCGGCTTGGCAGAGATGGCTGGGTTCCTTGCATTCCTGAAGAGGCCGTTGAAGCACCTGAGCCGCCGCCAGAGGCACCACCACCACCGTCACCAGCGGAGGCTGATTGTGACGAAATTTCTGATTGGCATTCGTCGTATTTGTTAAGTGAAACGAATAGCGCTTTGTCCATCAGCGCAATTTTTTCTTCTCTGGTTAAATTAGGATTATCCTCAAAGATAACAGCATTCGCTTTGCACTTCTCGGGAGCAGCGTAGCTTTTAGAGGGAGCCATCTCACCTTTCATATCAGGCGAAACCTGCGCCTTTGCTGCTCCCGTAGCCACCACGGAAATAACTGCCGCCCTCATCAATAATTGTGAGGTGGTGTTAAACATTGAAGGTGCCAAAAATTTTGTCTCACCCTGTTACGGTACTCTAATAATAGAATACGGTTGGCGGTTCAAATATTCTAATGACAAGCCCTATAAATAAAATAGAGGAAATTAGTAATGGGCTAGTTACGAACGATAGTAAGTGCAAACTTGAAATTGAAAACAGAATATAATAGCTTACTAATCAGCGCCGATTTGAAGCTCAGCTTGCGGGCGCAGAATAAATGCAGCTAAAGCGCAGGGGTCACCCGGCGAAAGCTGTGGTGGCTTTTTTAATGGTCTGATCCGCCTAAAGGATCGGGGATTTGAACTTCAGCTTGTGCCCCCTGGCATTCCGCCAAAAGCACTAAAGAGAGGAGCCAAGAAAATGGCAAAAGTAAAATGGTCGGCCGCAAAACCCGACAGGCCCGTCTTCAAAAGCAAAGTTAAGTGGATAGACGCTGGTCCGGACGACCCGATCTTCACGGGTGGGTTTGTAATTTCATCACATAACAAAAAGCCGCAAGAGAAAGTAGACAAGCCGGAGCAGGAGGAGGAATAAGCTCCTTCTGATCTATCTTCGTTATTGATCCGACTGCGGCGCCCAACTGCCGGGTAGCGCAAAAATCAGGCGCCTGATTTGACCTTCTTAATATGGTGTGGCCCAATAAATTTAGGGACCGTATCAGGGAAAGTATATATGAAACCGGCTTCTTTCAGTCGTCTGGTGCCGACCACCGTGCCGGAAGCAATTAAGATGATGGGCGACCATACACACGACGCGCGCCTGCTGGCAGGGGGCCAGTCGCTGGTGCCGATGATGAACTTCCGGCTGGCCCGACCCGCGGTTCTGGTTGATCTGAACTGCATCCCCGATCTGTCCTATATTGACGACCGCGGCGATCTCCTTGCCATCGGCGCGATGACCCGACAACGCGAGATCGAGAATTCCGACCTTGTGCGCACCGCTTGTCCGCTGGTGCATGACGCGACGTTGAACATTGCCCATCTGCCGATCCGCAGCCGTGGCACCATCGGCGGCAGTATTTCCAATGCTGATCCGGCCGCGGAATACCCGGCTACTATGCTGGCGCTCGACGCAGTGCTGGTGGCGCAATCGGTGCGCGGTACACGCCAAATCGACGCCGCGGATTTTTTCGATGGCGTTCTGACCACGACGCTCGAAGCAGATGAGATCCTGACGGAAATCCGGATACCGAAGGCCCCGGCGAACAGCGGTGCCGCATTTGTGGAACTCTCGCGGCGCCGTGGCGATTTCGCACTCGCAGGTGTCGCGGCGCAGGTAACTTTGGACGCCGGCAAAATCGCTGAGGTCCAACTTGCCGCGTGCGGCGTCGGGCCGTCCCCGGTAAGGCTGCGCGATGCGGAAGACAGGATCCGGGGCGCGGGGCTCACGGAGGACGCGTTATCGAAGGCCAGAGAAGCGGCGTCGTCGGCAGTCGATCCGGACGGCGACGTGCATGCTACCGCCGACTATCGTCGTAAACTGGCTGGCGTGATGACTGGGCGCGCTGTTCAGAAAGCCGCCGCCCGTGCGGGAGGCCAAGCATGACCCAACGCATGCAGGTCACCTTATCCGTCAACGGCGAAACCCTGTCCGGGTCGGCCGAGCCACGCACGCTGCTGGTGGACTTTCTGCGCGACGAACTCCGCCTGACCGGCACCCATGTCGGCTGCGAACACGGTGTCTGTGGCGCGTGCACAGTAATTTTGGGAGGTTTCGCCGCTCGGTCGTGCCTGATGTTCGCCGTACAGGCCGATGGCGCGGAAATACAAACCATCGAGGGCCTGGCTTCATCGGTTGGCGAGATGCATCCGCTGCAGAAACTGTTCGCCGAACACCGCGCACTGCAATGTGGGTTTTGCACCCCTGGCATGTTGATGACCGCCATTGACCTGGTGCAAACGTCCAACAGCCTGACCGAGGCCGATATTCGAACGGGCATGTCGGCTGGGTTGTGTCGGTGCACCGGCTATGAAGGCATCGTTAACGCGGTCGTCGAATACGCCCGGCAGGTGCACGGCGAGAAAGCGTTTAATGGCTAACGACATCAGGAAACAGACTGGTGGATATATCGGCCAGTCGGTGCCGCGCCGGGAAGACCGAAATTTGTTACTGGGTAAGGGCGAGTTCGTCGCGGATATTCAGCTCCCGGGCATGGTGCATACGGCTTTCGCTCGCTCTCCGCTACCCCACGCAGAGATTGGCGCGGTCAGCCTGGGTGCGGCCCGCGCAGTGGAAGGCGTGCGCTTCACAGCCTCGGGCGCCGATGTCTGCGCCGAACTGCCGCCGATCAGCGGTATGCAGGTGGTGACGCCGCAGGGCTGGCGCGACCGGGTCGACACCGACATTCTGATTCCCGACCAGCCGCTGGTGCCCGAAGACCGGGTGCGCTACGTCGGAGAGGCCTATGCCCTAGTCGTGGCCGATACCCGCTATATCGCCGAAGACGCACTGGAATTAATAGAAGCTGAATTCGATCCCCGGCCGACGCTAGCCCATGCGGAAAGCGCGCTGGAAGACAGCGCGGCGTTGGTACATGACCAGCTGGGGCGCAACGTGGCCGCCTTCCTGCATACCAAAAAGGGCGACGGCGCGGCGGCTATGGACAGCTGCCCGCACCGCCTCAGCCGCCGCTTTGTGCATCATCGCTACGCCGCCATGCCGATGGAAACTCGCGGCGTGGTCGCCGAGTACAACCGCCGTACCGACACGCTGACCGTTTGGTCGTCGACTCAGGTGGTACACTGGGTCCGGCGAGAAATTTCGACCGCGCTGGGCATGCCGGAGGATCGTATCCGCTGCGTCGCGCCGGATGTGGGTGGCGGGTTCGGCGGCAAGGGCCACGTCTATCCAGAAGATATTCTGGTAGCCTGGTTGGCGAAGAAGCTGGACCGCCCCGTTAAATGGGTAGAGGACCGCCACGAACACATTCTTAACTCCGCCCATTCCCGTGACAACATCTACGACGTTGAAATCGGCTTTGATGACGACGGTAAAATCCTCGCCGTGACCAGCTCGTTCTTGGTAGATTCCGGCGCCTATACCCCGGTCGGGGCGGGTATTGCGGGGAACTCCATCGCCCACATGCTGGGTCCCTACGATATTCCCCATTATGAGACTGACTGCAAGGTGGTGCTGACCAACCGCACCCCCAATGCGCCCTATCGCGGGGCGGGCCGGCCCGAGGTCGGTTTCGCGATGGAACGCGCGGTCGACCTAGTCGCCAATCATCGGGGCCTCGACCCAGCAGAGGTTCGGTTTCGCAACATGATCCCCGCCGACGCGATGCCCTATGAGGTCGGGCTGACCTACCGAGACGGCGTGCCGATGGTTTATGATAGCGGCGATTACCCGGAAGCCCTGCGCCGTGCGCTGACCGCGGTGGGTGGACTGGATAACGTCCGACAAAGGCAGAAGGAGGCGCTGGCCGAGGGTAAATACCTCGGTCTCGGCCTCGGCTGCTATGTGGAGGGCACCGGTGTGGGACCGTTTGAGGGTGCTACGGTGAAAATCGAGTCAACCGGGAAGATCATGGTCGCCGCCGGCGCCTGTCCGCAGGGCCAGGGGCACGAGACCGTGTTCGCCCAGTTTGCCGCCGATATGTGGCAGGTGCCGATTGAGGACGTGTTCGTCACCGTCGCCGACACGGGCGAAGTCACGCAGGGTTACGGCACCATTGCCAGCCGGTCCACAGTTACCGCTTCCGGCGCGATCAAGATCGCCTCCGACGCGGTACAGGAAAAAGCCTTCGCCATCGCTGCCAACATGCTGGAAGCCGGCGAGACGGATCTGGAAATACGCGATGCCGGCGTCGGCGTGGCGGGCGTACCGGAGATGCACGTCACCTGGCGTGATATTGCCCGCGCCGCGAAGCCAGGCTGGGACAACCAGCGACCCGACGGCGTCGAGGCTGGCCTCGAAACCACGTCCTATTACGAGCCGCCGACGGTTACCTGGGCCTATGCCGCCAACGCCGCTCTGGTGTGGATTGATCCCGATACCGGGCAACTGAAAATTGAAAAATACGTCGAGGTGCACGACGCCGGTGTACTTGTGAACCCCGGTCTGGCCGACGGGCAGGTGAAGGGCGGACTGGTGCAGGGTCTGGGCGGCGGGTTGCTGGAAGAGCTTGCCTATGACGACCAAGGCCAGCTGCTGACCGGCAGCTTCGCCGATTACCTGCTGCCGACCGCGTCGGACGTGCCGCCGATCGAGGTGGTGCACATGGAAACCCCGTCGCCGCTCAACGCGTTTGGCGTGAAAGGTTTGGGTGAAGGCGGCGCCATTGCGCCGCCGGTCGTCATCGCCAATGCCGTCTGCGACGCGTTGCGCCCGTTCAAGGCCGAACTCAATTCAACACCGGTGCGCTGGGAGGACGTCGCCGCCCTGACCGAGGAAGCAAGCCCTTCGGTGACCTAAAGGAAGGCGCGGATTTCTGACCTGAAACGCTTGCCCTCATAAAAGGGCGCTGCATAGTCAACCGGAACTTGGAAACACAATTCGCGAGTAATGAACAGCTTCCTGCTTTCCCTGTGTCGAGCCCTTGGTGTAGTCTCATTCGGATTAAGGACCAGCACGGGGAGGGCTGAACAAAATGTCTACCGAATTAGAAATGGTTGCCTGGGTATCCGGTTTAACGATTGTGATGTGGGTGCCATATATCTTGGCTCATATTGGGAATGTAGGTCTGATTAACGCCCTTACGTATAAGGGGGATGGCACCCCGATGCCGCCATGGGCGGAGCGGGCCAAACGAGCGCACTATAACGCTATTGAAAATCTAGTGCCATTCGTTGCGCTAGTATTTGCAGCCCATTTGGCCAACGCGACGAATGAAGCTACTGCGACTGCAGCGATAGCCTATTTTTGGCTTCGAATAGCTCATTATTTGGCGTACGTGTTTGGGATCCCAACAGGTCGAACAATAACGTTCACTGGTAGCTGGCTGGCACAGGTCTGTGTTTTTTATCAAATAGTTATCGCTGTTTAGCGTTTCGCGATAATACTATTTGACCTAGTCACGTCATAACCTGAAGGTCGCCGTTTTTACGGGGACCGAACTCTGGGCCGGAACAAACTAACGGCTGGTGCACGCTGTTCCACGTTGCTGTAGGAGCCGGTCCGCTTGCCCGTCTCGCTTTTTACAGGCAGATATAAGATCTGAATCCGAAGATCTGGAACTGACCAATGGCCGAACCTGTTTGCCTTCTAGTATCCTGTCACCCGCTGAAGGACAGCCTTTGCCACCATCTGGTTGACCGGGTGGAAGTAGGATTGAAAGCGCACGGGATCGTCTACGAGCACCTGGATCTCTATGCCGACGAATTCAGCGCGAGCCTGACAGTGGCCGAACGGGAAAGCTATTTCACCGACAATTTCGACGATGCGGGGGTTGCAGAACAGATCGCCCAGCTTGTTCGCGCGAAGACCCTGATCCTCGTGTTTCCGACCTGGTGGTTCAATGTGCCCGCCCGGCTCAAGGGCTGGTTCGATCGGGTCTGGGGGCCGCGTGTCGCCTTCACCCATACGCCCGACAAGCGCACTATCATGCCGGCCCTGGAGGGGCTCGACCATTGCCTGGTGGTCACTACCCTGGCCTCGCGCTGGTGGGTCAATAACCTATTGGTGAGACAGCCGGTCAAACGGTTTATCAAGGGTGTCATGCTCAGGGGATGTGCGCCTCAGGCAAGCTACGAGATGCTGAGCTTCTACGACGCGATTGGGGCGGACGAGGGTCGTGTCGACACCTTCCGGAAGCTTATCGATCAGGCAGTCGGACGAATTCGCGGCCAGTGAGGCCGAAAAAGATCTGCCGGCGCGAAGGTCAGCGGTTACACTAACGTGTGCCGAAGATCGTCGAGGAATTCAGAAACAGGGTCAACACCCGTCACTAGAAGATGGTCACGGGCGCGCATGCATGCAACTGTGAAGTGGGATCGACTTTCTGCGCAAAAGATACATTCCCAGTTTGAAAGTATTGCGTCTTCTATATAGGGCGTTCCCCCGTCACAGCAAAACGCCTCAGTTGCCTTTTTTCTGAAGGGTCAAAATCGGTCCGTGCATGGAGCAGGCAGCGGTTGTCCCAGATTGCCAAGTCGCCCACTTTCCAGGGATGCTCGTAGATAAATTCCTCCTGTTCTACATGGTCGAACAGTTCATCCAATAATTTTTGGCTTTCTTCAGGATCCATATCAACTACGTGGTCCGTCATAAAACGGCTCAGGTAAAGTGAGCGATTACCGGTCTCAGGATGAGAACGTACGAGCGGATGGGCATATCTCGGGGCATTCGGTGAATGCTTTTTTTTCAGAGTACACATATTTTCCGAATTATAGTCATAGATATTCATGCCGGTGTGTCCCTCGAGACGCCGCCGGGTTTCCTCGGGCAGGGTCTCATAGGCAATGATACAATTGGAAAACCGTGTGTGTCCTCCCGACTTGGGCGCTACGATGGAATGAAGTGAGGTGCATTTGCAGGGGGTATCGAAGTAACACTGGTCCGAATGAAACCACATCTCACCATTAGGAAGAATACCATCCTCGACAAAGTTGGAGACCTGCATCATCCCCACAACTTCCTCGGATTCATTATCGGGGACCGTTCGTTCCGCCTGGATATCCCCAAACACTTCGCAAAACTGCATATGCTGTAAATCGGTTAACTCTTGCCCCGGGACGACGAGAAAGTGATGATCGAGCAATGCCCGCTGTAATTCAGCCTTTATGCCGTCATTGATTGGTTGGCGCAGATCAATTCCGATAATTTCTGCTCCCAGGGGTTTTGATAGTCGTCTCACCGATAAAACCATCATCAATTCCTTCTTATTCTCTTTCGTAGTAAGTTTTGGTGTCCGTACTTTGCCCTAAATCCTTATTATTCCGCAAGGAGTACAGGTGATTTTTGTGAATTCCAGAAAGCGGCAAACCCAATTGAATTCAGCACATTCAATCAATGTCATAAGAAATGGATTTGAAGTTTTAACAAACTGAGGACTAGGAAAAGAGAATAGCAGTTTAGTTCCAAATTTTATTCGAACATCTTTTCTCGGAAGAAACGTGGCAATTCGGCAATATCTAGATCACCCCAACCGTCGCCAACTGCTGCCGAAATTGACGATAGAGCCTCGGAGGCAACCGGTAACGGTATACCGGTCGCGGTTCCCGTGGCAACAGCCGACATTATGTCTTTTCTCATAGTACGAATATCAAGACTGACAGGACCTTCTTCGCCTATAAGTATGGGGGTCTTTACATCTAACCAGTTCGACGCAATTGGTGATAGCGATATTACATCCAGCATCTGTTCCAATGTTAGTCCCTGCTGTTGTCCCAGAGCGAGCGCTTCTGCGATACTCTGCATATATGCGCACATACTCATATTTATCGAGAGTTTCATAGCACAGCCACTTCCAAGTTTACCCAAATGTCGGATTGATGTAGTAATATTTTTCAGGGTTGCCATTCCCATTTCTAGATCCTCGGACTTCCCACCGACCAATGCATGGAGTTTCCCTTCAAGGACTTGTGGAATGCTTCCAAGGACCGGACAGTCAATTATCCTGCCACCCAACGATTCTAATTCAGTGGCTAGTTCTCGACTAGTATCCGGTCGGCACGTACTCATCTCGATGAACAGCTTTCCTTTCAGGTTTGTCTTAAAAAAACCACCCTCATTACGAAAAACAGATCTAACATCATCGTCTCCAGTGACGATCGTTATAATCTGGGTTGCCTTGTCTGCGACTTCTGAGGGACCGGAAGCTGGTTCTAGGCCATTTTCTATCGCCTTCTGAACTGCCGTAGCATTTATATCCCACCCGACCACATTCCACTTCATGTCCTTAAAGCGCTGCACCATAGCACCGCCCATTCGACCTAATCCGACCAAGCCTATATTCATCACTATATCATCCCGGGTTTGATTACATTTCCAACATGTATCGAATTCTTAAATTCAATTTATACAGAATAGTTTCAAAATTTTCTGGTTAATATCCATGGAAATGTACTCAGATTCATTGTGGAGCAGAAGTTTAAATTGAAGCGAAATACGACCCTTCTGACTTTCTATTTTATAAGAAAACTTTTTTACCGTAAAATTCCTTGCGGTCCATGAGCTGCCCGACTTAAGCGGTGATCTGTGCATACGATTTGCACGTAACAGCCAAAGATGACGTCAGCCGTCTTAAAGTCAGTGTCGGCTGTAAT
>JAYYZV010000027.1:0-16112 GCA_036339975.1 Pseudomonadota bacterium
GACAGGTTGTAATTAGGTGGAGGCAAGCGAAGGTCGGCGAAGAAGTTGTCCGACATATTGGCGTCGTAATGTTGGCCCGTGTGCACGATTACCGGCGTGCACCAGTCAGTGGCCATCATCGCATGATAAATGGGCGCGATCTTCATAAAGTTTGGCCGGGCGGCCGCGACGAGGTGGAATACGTGTGACATGAAAGATCTCGAAACTACCTTGGTCCATGGTGGGATAGGTAAGTTTTTCCATCCGCGCAATACCAGCCATTGTTTTATTCTTTGTCGGTGCTATCTCAACGGTTGTTCACAAGCTATATCTTAGGCTCGGGAAATTTACGATGACTTGATTTTGTCCTTCCTCGGTTGGTTTGTTTCTATGGGGACGCAATCGATAAAAATGGTATGATTAGTCCAAGGTCTATTTGAGGAGGGTAAGAAATGAGCAGGGCTTTGCACGAAAAACCTGAGCTTACCAACGCTCGTGCCGATTTTTACGGCCGAATGGCGGAACAAAACATGACACCGCTTTGGGAGGTTCTTCATACCTTGCTGGCTGAGGCGCCGGTGACTGCGGCGGTCCCACATAAATGGGATTATGATCTCTGTCGACCTTATATCATTGAATCTGCAGACGTTATTTCCGCGGAAGAGGCGGAGCGCCGGGTAATGGTTTTGGAAAACCCAGGACTGGAAGAAAAATCATGCATTACCGAAGCGTTATATGCCGGCCTGCAGCTGATCATGCCGGGCGAGATCGCGCCGGCACATCGCCATTCCCCTTGTGCCCTTCGTTTTATTGTTGAAGGGTCTGGCGCCTATACCGCGATCAACGGTGAAAAGGCCTACATGGAGGTAGGTGACCTGATCCTTACCCCGTCCTGGGTTTGGCACGATCACGGTCATGACGGCGATGTGCCGGTAGTTTGGCTCGATGGATTAGATATTCCGCTAGTGAGGCATCTCGGCCCGGTATTCGCCGAACCCTACCCCGACTCGGAGTTTCCGCAAGGGCGTCCCACCGGCGACAACATGGCGCGTTACGGGGGTAATATGCTGCCTTTCGGTGAAACCTACCAATCGCAGAATTCGCCGGTGTTCCATTACCCGTATGTCCATACCCGCGAAACTCTCGAAACACTCGCCAAGTCGGGCGATATTGACCCTCGGCACGGCATCAAGCTTGAATATATAAATCCGACGACGGGTGGACCGGTCATGCCGACAATCGCAACCTATATGCAGATGCTCCCGAAAGGCTTCGCCGGCGACACCTATCAGACGACGGCCGCTTGGGTCTACCATTGCGTCGAAGGATCTGGCAGCACAATTATAAATGGCCGTAAGATGGACTGGAAGGCGAGGGATACGTTCGTCGTACCCGCTTGGTACAAACACGAGCATCAGGCAAATGAAGACGCTTTCTTGTTCAGTTTTACTGATCAGCCGGTGCAGCAGAAACTGGGACTTTTTCGGGAGAATACGGCGGCCTAAATTTTGGATAAAACCCGTTGTTAATTTGTTGCGGTGCCTGGTCTTCCCCCGCTGTGAATTTTTTTAAGTAGGGTGATAAATTGTCGCCGTTCCTCAGCGTCTAGCGCGGCTGCGACTTCGTCCTCGTGCGAGAGTGCCTGATCTTTTAGTTCTGTCAGGACCTCTCTGCCTGCGTCCGTCAGACGCAAGGCGTGTGTACGGCGGTCTGTCGGCGATACATGGCGCTCTACTAGGCCACGGCCTTCCAGCCGGTCGATGATCTGTACGAGCGTTGACCGGTCGAACCGGAGGGCCTCAGCAATCGCGCTCTGGCTGACATCCTTATTTGCCTCGATTAAAAGGAGTGTCCCGAATTGAGGTACAGAAATGCCGTTACCGCCTACGGTGGCGCTAAAGTGCTGAAATACGGAAAGCTGGGCAAGACGCAGATTGAAACCGATCAGATGGGGCAGCATGCCCATTTCGGTTAAGGGCCGCCGGTCTGCTGTTTTTAAACTCGGTTTATCGGGGGGCATAAGAGGTCAGTTCACGCAAATATCTGTTTAAATCCATCCGGTATTTCGCCCGCTTTCAGTTTTGTGTCGTCGTCGGGGTCGAAAACGCCCCAGATCCGGATTTCTTTTCCCTCTACTGCAACCGCGCCGCTATTCCAGATATTGTGGGTTACTGTAAAACTTTTATTGCCAAACCCCGAAATGAAAGTTTCTACTTCCAGATCGTCAGTCCATCGGCAGCGGCCCCTAAAAGATGCATGCGCATCGACCAGCGGCAGGCCGGCTAGTCCATATTTCTCTATCACCTGTTCGTAGGGAACGCCCGCCGCAGTCAGCATGGTGTGTGTTCCAATGTCGAACCAGCGAAAGTAGTTCGGGTAGAACATTTGCCCGAGTGGATCGCAATCTGCCCACTCTGCGCGGGTATGGTATCTGTTGGTAAATGGCAAGTCGTTCGCTCCCAACGTTTTCGATATGCGGGCCGGAAACTATTCGGCCAGCATCAATTAGACAAGACGAAACGAGGGGTGAGTGCACCCCCACCACTATTAAAAAACGTATAAAACCTCTTTGTAGACCCCAAGTGGCCAGCGGCCGGCTTGGAATAGTCTGTATTTTGCGGCGAAAGCGTGATCTCCGGTGCATCCGGCGGCAAGCGCCAGAGCAGCGTGATTTACGGCAACTGCGGCGGAGCCCGCCGCGCTTTTGCTTAAACCCACATCGGAAATCCCAACCTTCGCGAGAGCGTTAGATGCCGCGCTTTGCAGCCTGTCGGAAGCCGCCAGACTGATGGCCGATAGGTAGGTATTGACTGGACCGGAGCCAAGCGCATCCATCGCGTCGCATCTCAGTTCTCCGGCGATGATTTCCTCCGTCTTCCACCAATCTATCGAGAAATCATTGCGGTTAACTATTTTGGTAGCTGTCTTCCAGTCGCACACGCGTTTCAAGCTGTCAGCCGTTATGTTCAATGCCCGCAAATAAGTATACGCGTCATTTCGCTCAGAGGGGTCGAGAGGCTCGGTAACGGCAGAGAACCAAGGCAGCGCATCGATAGAGTTTTTGAAAGCGGCGAGATGTCTCAGCCGGTCGTTTGAACTTTTAGGCAGCTTCGAGTTCCACGTCTGGGAGTTGCAGACAAAACTTGGCCTCAATTAGGTCGCGGGTGCGGTCGATGTAGTCGTCGCGCATTTCTTCGTTAGTGCGCATCTTTATTCCCCACTTACGATATATCTCGTTATTCTTAGACCCCGGTCGTCCAAAAAATGCTGGCATCAACGGAAAAACCTTATTGACTGCGTCCTGCACTGCATTTTGCTCACCCGCCTCCAGTAGCTCAGTGCAGAAATCCTCACCGAACTGGGCGTGAAATCTTTCCTCCGGCATTGTCATCCGGGCTAGGTTTCGCAGGGGGTGAAAAGAACAGTGGATCAAATCCTCAACCTGGATTATCTCCGCCAGATCACCAATAGCTTTGATTACGCAGAATTCGATCCATGATTCCATATTGTATTCCATGATGCTGAGCGGTTTCTTGCCGCTCGTCTGCGGGTTCATCTCTATTTCAGAAATCCCGATTTTCTTCCCCAACTCTGCGAAACGCACATGGTGCCCGTATTCCTCCATAACCACCCGACAGGTCAACCACTTAGCGTAGGGAGTAGGAGCTAGTGCGATTGCTGGCTCGTCAAATACTTGTGAGCCGCATAGCTCGTTGATCGCGTGGCTGATAACGATTTTCCTCACTGCCATCCGGTATTCTTCTGGCTGTTCGGCAAATTCTTCTGGCGTTTTGACTTCGGGGCAATCCTTATTGGTCATCAAAGCTCTCTATATTGCGGGATCGGTGTTGAAAACTTCTAGATCGGTACGCAGGTCTGAAAAGTGTTCGCAAAACCTAGAGTTAACCATATCTGTCAGCTGCGGTAGCGACCACTCAGCGTCGGTGGAAACGGCGCTAACCTGAGGCCGGGATTGGGAAAACAGCATCATTTCCCGGCCACGCACGCCAAATATCTGTCCGGTCACGTTCTGAGCATCATCGGTACCTAGCCAAGCCACCATGTTGGCGACATGCGATGGATCGATCTTCAACGCTCGTTCCTTATATGCCGCTTGTTCGTCGTTGGCCGGCTGAATAATTTCAGTCACCCGGCTGCGGGCAAACGGCGCGATGGCGTTCGACGTTACCTTGGTCCGAGCCATGTCTAACGCGGCTATGCGCATCAGGGATATCAGTCCGCCTTTTGCAGCGGCGTAAGGCGCCTGACCGTAATTGCCTACAAAGCCTGCAGTGGAAACTATATGGACCAGCCGCCCCCAGTTGTAGGCATCGCCTTCGCCACGGCCCTCGCGGGCTTGGTTTCTCATGGCAGACGTTGCGGCGGCGGTTAAGTAATAGGGCCCGGAGAGGTTGTTCCGAATGACCGCGTCCCAGTCGTCGGGATTGCTCTTGAACACGAATGCATCTCGGAGGATGGCTGCGTTGTTCACAACGATGTCTATCCCGCCAAATTTATCGATAGCCATTTCGACCGCTTGCATGGCGGCAGCTTGGATACCCATGTCCTCTGTATAGGCAAGTGCACTTTCGCCCAGACCGTCAGCAAAAGCTTCTGCGACAGACGGATCCGGATCGTGGCCGGCTATGTCTACGCCAGTGTCTGCGACGATCACTGATGCGCCCTCGGCGATCAGCTTTTTGCTGATTGCCGCGCCGATGCCGCGTGCGCCGCCAGTGACAATTGCGGCCCGCCCAATTAAAGTCTTGCTTTTGGTCATTCCTTTTTTCCTAGCTGACCTTTCTCTGCTTCGGTATAGAACGCATCCGCGTGGATATCTTCCGCGTGTATACCAAGGGTCTGTAATACCTCATTAGCAGCTTCCACCATCAGCGGCGGTCCTGCAAGATACGCCTTGGCGGCACTTAAATCGGTAAAATCCGAATTGATAGCTTCATGTAGAAACCCGGTTCTCCGTTTTGTATCGTAGGACGGTTCGGATAGAACAGGTGTAAACGTCAGATTGTTTTTTTTTGCTGCCAACGCCTGAAAATGTTCAGCTAGATACAAATCCTTTTCATCTCGGACGCCAAAATAAAGGTGGATGTCCTGAGTGATTCCCACGGACAGTGCCTGTTCCACTATCGATTTGATCGGCGCTAAGCCGGAACCGCCAGCCAGGGCAAGGATCGAGCCCTGATGAGAATCGCGAAGCCAGGACGATCCGTAGGGTCCTTCAACGCGCACCTCATCGCCTATCATTAGGGCTTCGCTAACGAAATTGCTTACCCAACCGTCTGTCATACGACGAATGTGAAATTCAAGGATAGGGTTGTTTGGCAGATTAGCCATCGAGTAGTCCCGAGCCGGGAGGGCGTCGAAAGTCAGCGACGCATACTGCCCCGCTGTGAAAACCAAAGGACTTCCTGAAATGCTTTCTAGAGCAACACGGCGGATGTCGTGGGTGACATCGTCGATTTCTGTAACTCGGCACAACATATTGCGAAGAGGATGGGCTATTACCTCTTCCTCCTCCAGCCAGGCAATCTCGACATCCTCCCAGGGTACCGACCGACAAGCGAGGACGAGGCCCTTGGTTTCTTCGTCTGCCGTCAGTGCGTATTCAGAATACGGAGACATTTCCACCTCTCCGGACATCAGTCTTGACTTGCACGCGCCGCAGTTACCCGACCGACATCCATGAGGATATGGTACGCCCTCGGCAAGGGCTGCCTCTAGGATCGTCTGCCCTATCTCTACCATGACAGGGGTGTCGTGCTGAGCGATCTTTACGCTGTAGGTCATGAGTGACGAAACTCTATTCCGCGAAGTCATCCTTATTCAACAGCGTGATTAGGCGGATACCCTGCTTCTCAAAATTTTCCTCGGCGCCTTGGAGCCGGTCGACGATGGTGACGACGATTGGGACTTTACCGTTGCTTTCGCGTTTCACCGCTTCGATCGCCAGCATCGACGATCCACCGGTCGTGGTGACGTCCTCCACGATAAGCACTTTTCCACCTTCGACTATGTTGCCTTCGATTTGCTTTTCCGTGCCGCGCTCCTTCACTTCCTTGCGGACAAGGAAGCCGGGAAGGTGTCGTTCGGTGCCTGCGGATGCCATCGCGACCGCCGCTACAATCGGCACGGCACCCACCGCCATCCCGCCTACGCAGTCCAGATCCTCGTCCGCAACCGCTTCGAGAATCAGCTCTGCCGAAAGGCGTGCGCCTTCGGGGTCCAAGACCGTCGGTTTCATATCGAAATAGAAACCGCTGGACTGCCCCGACGCCAGCTTGAAGTCTCCGCCCCTGGAAAACGATTTCGCTGCGATTATGTTGCGCAGTTTTTTCTTTCGGTCGTCCATCAGGCGACTGTTCCTTTCTGTATAATCTGCCAAACTTTCAGCGGCGTCGCGGGCATGTCGATATCCTTTACACCATAGCGTGACAGCGCGTCGACGACCGCGTTTACAGCCGACGCAATTGACCCAACTGTACCGGATTCACCGCCACCCTTCACGCCCAGCGGATTGGTCTGGCAGGCCTCCACGAAGTCGGAGGTTTCTATCATCGGCAGATCGTCAGCCCGCGGCATGCAGTAATCGAGGAAAGAACCGGCCAATATTTGGCCGTCGTGGTCGTAAGTCACATCCTCCATCAGCGCTTGGCCAATTCCCTGCGCGACGCCGCCGTGTATCTGGCCCGCAAGCAGTAGAGGATTTATAACCTCCCCGGAATCGTTGACCGCGATATGACGGACAAGCTCTATAAAGCCCGTGTCGGGGTCTACCTCGACTTCGGAAAAATGGGTTCCGTTGGGCCAGTTGGGTCCCTGTTCCGGCGACCATGTCGCTTCGGCTTCCAGACCTATGCCGAGTTCGGCAGGCCATCCCATCGGCATATAAGACATCGGAACCATGTCACATATGTGCATCGACTTGTCGGTACCGGCGACCATAAGGTGGCCATCCACGAATTCGATGTCTTCCTCTGCAGCTTCCAGAACGTGAGCGGCGATCCTCTTGGCCTTCTCAATAATCTTATCGGCAGCGAGACGTAGCGCCGATCCACCAACTGTCATTGATCGAGAGCCATAGGTTCCTCGGCCGAAGGTGACCTTGTCTGAATCACCTTGTACTAGTCGGATCTTTTCAAATGGCACGCCGAGCCAGCTGTGGATCATCTGCGCATAGGATGTCTGATGACCCTGCCCATGGCTATGGGTGCCGGCGACGATTGTCACTGCACCAGTATCGTCAAACCGAATTTCCATACGGTCGTTAAACGGTGAAGCGAAGTCTATGAAAGAACAGGTCCCGATCCCGCGTAGCTTACCACGCGAAGCACTTTCGCCTTTTCGCGCTTCGAACCCGCCCATGTCAGCGATCTTGGCCGCGTGTGTGGTTATACCCGAGAAATCCCCCGAGTCGTATACGGTTGGAATTAGGGTAGTGAAAGGCATTTTTTCCTTAGCGATATAGTTCCGCCGGCGGATTTCGATTGGATCGATTTTCATTTTGTCGGCTGCGATATCGAGCAGGCGTTCCACCACGTAGACAGCCTCCGGACGACCGGCACCACGATAGGGCCCGGTCCACGTTGTGTTTGAAAACACAACGCGAATGTGGATATGCATAGCTTCGTATTCGTATACGTTCTGATAAACCATTGACCCTATACAGGCGGGCACAGGCGCCGAGGCGGACAGATAGGCGCCGACGCCATAATCCGCCTTCACCCGGATGGCGAGAATTTTACCCTTTTCGTCCAGCGCCATCTCGCTGTCGGTTTCGGCATCGCGGGCGTGAGTGTCGCTGACTAGTGATTCAGACCGGTCGCCGGTCCATTTCACCGGACGCTCCAGTTCCCGTGCCGCCCAAGCGCAGAGCGCGTCTTCCGGGAAAACACCATTTTTCATGCCAAATCCACCGCCGACGTCAGGGGCAACTACGCGGAATGCCGTCGCGGGCTGATGAAATATTTCGCTAAATGTGGGGCGATGCTGATGAGTACCTTGGCTTGACATGTAGATAGTCCATTCGCGGCGGCCGGCGCTGTATTCGGCAAGCGCTGCCCGTGGTTCCATGGCATTTGCGGAAATCCGGTTGTGATGCAGGTCCGCTCTAACCACATATGCTGCCCTAGCGAACGCGGCCTCGGTCGCCTTCGCGTCGCCTCGATCCATTTCAAACCACAAGTTTCCGGCGTTTTCATCCCAAACTAGCGGCGCGTTGTCTTTGACCGCTTCGCGGGTCGACCCCACAGCAGGCAGCGTCTCGTAATCGACCACTATCATCTCAGCAGCGTCCTGCGCCTGTGCCAGCGTCTCGGCTACGATGAACGCCACGGGGTCGCCGACACACCGGACCTGATCGCGCGCCAGAATGGGATGCGCTGGTGTCGGCGATGGCGGGCCGCCGAAAGCCATCGGCGGCACATGGCAATGGATGGTACCGAGGCCCTGCGTCTCCGCGTCGGCGCCGGTTAGCACCAGCACCACGCCGGGGGCTTCTTTCGCTGCCTCCGCGCTGACGCCGTTTACCCTCGCATTTGGATGGGGTGAGCGCAGCACATAGCCCACTGCCGTATGGGGCAGGCGGATATCGTCTACATATTGCCCTTGCCCCATCAGAAATTTTGGATCCTCCGTGCGCGTCACGGGTTGTCCAATACCGAATTTCATCGCCGTTCCCTTTGTTTGGTCGTCGCGCTTATTCCTTAACGCGATACTCAAGGAATCGGAGGCCTGAGTCGAGTAGGTGAGGCAAACTCGGGACCTCTGGTCAAAAAGACCTAATCCACTGGACATCGAGCCTTTTCCCGCCATATTACGCGCGCTATGACTCAACTACCGTTTACCAAGATGCACGGGCTCGGAAACGATTTCGTGGTGATCGATGCGCGCAGCGGAAAACCCGCTGCTGGCCTGGAGTTTTCGGCTGCCGAGGCGGCGGCGATTGCCGACCGTCGCAGCGGCGTAGGATGTGATCAGTTCATCCTCATCGAGGATGCGCCCGCAGGCGATGCCGGTGCTGATGCTTTCATTCGTATCCGTAATGCCGACGGCGGAGAGGTCAATGCCTGCGGCAACGCGACCCGCTGCATCGGTTCGGTACTGCTCGAAGAGATAGACGGCGACGAGATCAGCATCCGAACCGGAGCCGACTTGCTCAAGGTGAAACGGGCGGGCTACGGACTGGTGACCGTGGATATGGGAATCCCGCGTGGTGACTGGGACCAGATCCCACTGATTTCAGAAGCCGACACACTGCATCTTGATCTTTCCTGCGGGCCGCTCAGTGACCCTGCGGCAGTCAGTATAGGTAATCCGCATGCGACCTTCTTTGTCGACGACGTCGACGAGGTGCCGATCGCTCTGGTTGGCCCGGAACTGGAACATGATCCTGTTTTTCCCGAACGCGCAAATATTGGCGTCGCCCAGATTATATCGCCGGATAGAATGCGCCTTCGTGTCTGGGAACGGGGCGCCGGGCTCACGTCTGCCTGTGGCACCGGGGCTTGCGCTGCTGTGGTCAATGCCAATCGCCGCAACCTGGCCAGCCGCCGTATGGTGGTTGTGGTGGACGGCGGTGAGCTACTAATAGACTGGCGCGAGGACCGCCCCGGCGCGCCGTGGCATATCTTCATGACTGGCCCGGCAGCGATCAGTTTTTCCGGCGTCATCCACGAAAGTCTACTAGGATGAGATCGCCCGATATACGAACCTTCGGCTGCCGCCTAAACGCCTTCGAATCCGAAGTCATACGTGGCCACGCTGCGGCGGCTGGTTTAAGGAACGCCGTTATTGTCAATTCCTGCGCCGTGACCGCGGAGGCGGAGCGCCAAGTGCGCCAGTCTATCCGACGAGCGAGGCGCGAAAATCCGGATGCCCGGATTATAGTAACCGGATGTGCGGCCCAGACGGACCCTAGTAAATACGCCGCTATGGAGGAGGTTGACCGCGTCGTTGGCAACGAGGAAAAGCTCCTCGCCGATACATGGTCTGGTTTGGGCGATAGCCCCCGCGTGTCTGTCAACGACATTATGACCGTGCATAAAACTGCAACTCACCTTGTTTCTGGATTCGAAGGCCGTGCACGTGCTTTTGTCGAGATCCAGCAAGGATGCGATCATCGCTGTACATTTTGCATTATCCCGTTTGGACGAGGGAACAATCGTTCCGTTCCTATCGGGGGCATCGTGGAACAAGTACGCAGCCTGGTTGAGCAAGGTTATCGGGAAGTGGTGCTGACCGGCGTTGACATCACTGATTACGGCAAGGACCTGCCCCTTACGCCGCGGTTGGGTGAAATGATCAAACGACTTCTCATGCTGGTGCCGGAGCTGCCACGGCTGAGGCTAAGCTCCGTTGATCCGGCGGAGATCGATGATGCGCTGTTAACCCTTATTGCGGACGAGCCGCGCTTGATGCCACACTTTCACATCAGCATGCAGTCGGGTGACGATTTAATTCTGAAACGCATGAGACGCCGTCATTCCCGGTCCGACGTCGAATGTTTCGTCGAGCGTGTTCGTGCTCTCCGTCCTGATGCAGCCTTCGGTGCCGACATTATCGTCGGTTTTCCGACCGAATCAGATGAAGCCTTTGCCAATACCGTGTCGCTGGTTGAGGGCTGTGGCCTGACTTGGCTTCACGTGTTTCCTTATTCAGAACGGCCCGGTACACCTGCAGCAAAGATGCCTCAACTGAACGGCAAGGTTCGTAGGGCCAGAGCGGCCGAGGTTAGAGCGGTAGGGGACGCGCAGGCCCGTAGTTTTTTGGATCGGCAGATTGGCTCAGTCACCGACGTGCTAGTCGAACAGGACGGAAGGGGTCATTCGCCTCAGTTTGCAGAGGTGCGCATCGAAGGTCTTCACAATCGCGAACCCGCGAATGGTTTGATTATCCCCGCCCGGATCATGGCCCGCGCCGACAATACCTTGATTGCTCAAGAAGCCGCATGACCAATAGGTCCAAAAACGGGGGATGGCTAGTCCGCCTACGTGCTGGCCTAAATCGCACCTCCTCGCGTCTGTCGGACGGGATCGGTGGAATTTTCCCCGGCCGAAAGCTAGACGTAGGGGCGCTACAAGAGCTGGAAGATCTGCTTATCGCTTCGGATATCGGCGTTGAAACGGCAGCAAAACTGTCTGCGTCGTTGGGCGAAACGCGTTTTGATAAGGAAGTCTCTGCGGATGAGATCCGCATGGCCTTGGCTAAGGAGGTGACGAAGATGCTAGAGCCGGTTGCCAAACCGTTGTCTACTGATGGCGGCAACTGCCCGCACGTCATCCTAGTGACGGGGGTCAACGGTTCCGGTAAGACCACCACCATCGGTAAGCTTGCCAAGCAGCTGAAAGAGGGTGGCAAATCAGTGATGCTGGCCGCGGGTGATACGTTCCGCGCCGCAGCCATCGAACAGCTCACAATCTGGGGCGAGCGGACGGGGTGCTCCGTGGTCGCCAGTGAACAGGGTGCTGACGCCGCTAGCCTTGCCTTCGAAGCCATCGAGCGTGCCCGCGCCGAAAATATCGACGTACTGTTGATCGATACCGCCGGCCGACTGCAGAACCGTGATGACCTGATGCAGCAACTGCAGAAACTCGTGCGCGTCATATCCAAACAGGACGACACCGCACCGCACGACACACTGTTAGTTCTCGACGCGACCACCGGACAGAATGCACATTCTCAGGTCGAGAGCTTCCAAAGCATGGGTAATGTCACAGGTTTGGTGGTTACCAAGCTAGATGGTTCCGCCCGCGGCGGTGTGCTGGTGGCTCTAGCGGATAAATTTGCCCTGCCGGTATATGCGATAGGGGTTGGTGAAGGCGAGGACGACCTCCGTCCGTTCGAGGCGGCTGCCTTCGCGCGCTCTCTGGTGGGGCTGGACGTTTAGTTGTCCGTAGAGCTACTCCCGAAGGTCTATCGAAAAATGTATGCCTGTCCACTAGCCCCGTTCGTGTATTTGGCAAGCCACTTTTCGAAATTTAACGTATCGACAGAAAATGATTAAAAACGCTGACAATCAACCAGCGATCGAGCCTAGGCTCAGTGGCGGGATATTGGTTTTTGCGACGCTGGTGCTTTGTACTGCGTTCGGGGAAGTGGCGACGGGTCTGATCGTTCCCGCAATGCCGGTCCTAGGCGAGGTTTTCGACCGGCCGCCGGGGACAATCCAGCTTACCATTGTGTCGTTTGCCATAATGTTTGCCGTCGGACAGTTGTTTTTCGGTCCGTTCTCTGACCGGCGGGGACGGCGCACGGCGCTTTTGATAGGCGCTATATTGACCGTTGCTGGATCGGCGATCGCGGCCGTCGCGGACAGTATCTGGGTGATCGTTCTGGGGCGTGCAATCCAAGGGCTAGGCGCCGCTTCGGGGTACGTCGTGTCACGCGCTATCGTTAGGGATATCTACGGTGCTGATGGCGCCGCGAAAGCCATGGCGCTGCTGTTTGCTCTTATGGCGGCGTCTTTTCTAGCCGCGCCGTTAGTCGGCGGTGCTCTACTCGATTTCGTGGGTTGGCGTACGGGTTTTGTATTCGCCGGGGTTGCGGCCCTGATTTGGCTTTTGTCTGCACTATTTATTATGCCGGAGACTGGCACGATGGCCCCCTCCTCGAAAGCGGACAAGGTCCTGATTGTTTATATCAGCCTATTCCGACATAAGGGATTCCTTGCCTTTATGCTCACCCATTCGATCGGATATGCGGGGCTGTATTGCTTCGTCGCAGGCGCACCTTATTATTTCATTGATAGTATTGGCACGGCACCCTCGGTCTATGGCGTGATCGCTGCCATCGCTATGTCGGGGTTTCTGGTTGGATCGTTCGCAGCTCGCACAGCAATTCAGTACTGGGGTTCGCGGCGGGTCATCCAAGTCAGTGTGGCGCTTATGTTTTTTTCGCCGGTTGTGTTAGCTGGATGTGGCTTGACCGGATGGTTGTCGGTCCCAGTGATTGTGGTACTGCAGTTTGTGTTCTGGTTTGGTGGTGGCTTCTTGGCCCCCAATACCGCGGCTGGAGTGATGATGTCACACCCTAAAGCCGCGGGCGCCGCAGCAGCAGTGCTCGGTTTCGTGCAGATGTGCGCTGCTGCGGCTGTGTCGCTCACGCAGGGGCTGATTTACGACGGGACCCTGTTACCTGTCGTCGGCATGCAGGCCGCCCTCGGTTTGGCCGCCTGGCTGGTTTGGGTGCGGCTTAGGCGTTACGTGGTTCAAGCCTGATTGTTTCCCGCCGCCAACCAGTCGAGGCGCAACTCTAGGATGTTACCCATCCAGAACGGATACCACGCGTGGTCGCGCCAAGAATCTTCGGCATCAGGGTGCAGCAAGATGGTCAGGCCGTCGCGGTTGTACATCAGCCAGGGTACAATCTCGTCGAAGACCTCATGGTCGAATTCGATCTGGTACATGGCCTGCGGGTGCGGCCCCACCGCTGTGTCTCGGAACCGGCCCATACGCAGCTTGTTCGGCCACTTGTTCCAAGCCTTTTCGCGTAGCCGCGCCGCAGTTTCGCGAGCCACATCATCATCGCCGTAATAGACGTGGGCGTGGAAGTAATTGATTTTGGTTTCGTCGCCGTTTTTAAACCCATCCATCATACCGTCCTCTCTCAGAATGATTCACACATACAATTAGGTCCCGACGGTTGAGTTCCAGTTTCAAAGTTTCCGCTCGTCGCGCACTCGTTTGGCCTTGAACTCGGTCTTGGGTAGTGTGTCCGGCTTCAGCACCTCAACCGTCGCACGCACTTCGCAGCGGGTGCGAATCTCACCGGTCACTTGCTCGGCGATAGCGTCGCCACCGTCGGCGTGTTCGACGCGGATATCCATTACATGCAGCCCGTCTTCGTTGGTTGATAACACAATCTCGAATTCGTCGCCGACGCCGTCGACGGCGCGGACCGCCTGTTCTATCTGGCTGGGGAAGAATTTGATACCGCGCAGGTTGATTAGGTCGTCGGCGCGGCCTGTGAATGACCCCATGGCACGAACGTGGCTACGACCGCATTCGCATGTCTCGCGGTTGAAGGTCGTGTAATCGCCAACTAAAAACCGCAGCTGTGGGGAGCTTTCCGAATTTAGGGATGTGCACACCGTGAGCCCCCGTTCGCCGTCTTGCACCGTTTCCTTCGTGTCGGGGTCCACCAGTTCCCATATCTGGATGTCTTCCGACAAATGCGTGAAAACCTGGTCGCCGGCTTCGGAATATGGGCAGGTGAAGCCACCCGCATGAGGTGAGACCTCGGTACAACCGTAAAACTCGGCAGTACGGCAGCCCCACAGGTCTTCGATACGCTCGCGTGTGCGGTCTATCCCCATCGCAGGCTCGCCGCCGGTAAAGAGGGTGGTGACAGAGCTCTTGGCCGGGTCCAAACCCATGTCCTGCATCACGCGACCGAGATAGAGAGCATAAGACGGCGTGCCCGCAATCACGGTCGGCTTGAAACGGTCAATGACACCCACGCGCGCTTTGGCATCCATCCCCCCGCCTGGGATAACTGCGAGTTTAAGCCTGTCGGCGGCAACCATTACGCCCCACATCCATACGTGCGGTCCGAATCCGACCATAGGAAACATCACATCACCGGGTCTGATGTCCATCGACCACATGGCCCGCGCATTGGCCCACTCCCAGTATTCGCGGTCAAGGTGGGTATAACGAAACACCCGCGGTACTCCGGTCGATCCGGACGATGAGAACAACATCCAGCCGCGCTGATGCCAGTCGTCATCGTCGATAGTGGTATATGTCCCATAGGGTGGGTTGGCCGTAGCGTCTTCCATCATTTCGGATTTGTCGAGCACCGGCCACTTCGGCAGGTCGTCGACGGTTGCAATGTCGGTCGGCGCAAGGCCCAACCGGTCGAAGCGTGCGCGATAGAACGGACTGTTCTCATATAAAAATGGTGTGACAGCGGCGAGTTTGTCGTTCTGGATGGCGGTTAGTTCGTCGCGCGACGCGGTGTCCAGTCTGGGCGACCAGTAGTGGTCATTTGCCGGTGCATCAAAATCATGGGCGTGCTTTTTTAGCGTTTCCAGCCATAAAGTGCGCGTCTCCGCTTTGCGGTTGTCCCCGGCCATGTTCTCCCCCGTTTTGTAAATTATTAGCGGGCGGCGCTGCGACCCGCAAGTTGGGGGGAAGGCTAGTTTCCTCCTCGAAAAAATTAGCTTAGGTTTCAAGTAATAAAACTTCCGGAGATTGAGTTATGTCTGTAAAATGCAAACCGCCTTTCCGAGCGGAGCATATTGGCAGTTTGCTTCGTCCGCCGTCGATCCCTGACGCATTCCGTGCACATCGCAAGGGCGAGCTGGATGATTCAGAGTTGAGGATGGCGCGCGAAGACGCCATTCGCGATGTCGTCAAACTGCAGGAAGATGTCGGGCTGCAATTCGTGACTGACGGCGAATTCCGCCGCACGACCTATATCTCTCACTTCGTGGAAAGCTGTGACGGGCTAGATTTTCGTCCTAGCTCCTTCCGTTTCTATGACACGGCGGGCAAAGACCATGAGTTCCTAGCACCGGCCTGCGTCGGCAAGGTGAAGTGGTCACAAGGCCTGTCGGCAATTGAGTTCGATTTCCTTACATCAATTACCCAAAAGACGATCAAATCGACTTACGCGTCGCCGGCAACCATGCATTTTCTCGGGGGTGCGCCCGATCCCGATCCCGAATTCTACGCCGACGACGAAGCCCTGTTCGCCGATATCGCCGCGGCCTATAACTATGACATCTCTGACATAGCAAGCCGTGGTGCTCGATACGTCGCACTGGACGACGTGCCCTTCCCGATGTTGTGCGACCCGTTGATCCGGGGTCAACTGGAAAAACGAGGGAAGGATCCGGAAAAACTGCTCGACCAATATATCGATCTGACCAATGCCAGTTTCGCCAGTGCGCCGTCCGACATGACGGTTGGTCTGCATATGTGCCGCGGCAATCTAAAGGTGACTTGGTTATCGGTTGGTAGTTATCTGGCCATCTCGGAGAAACTGTTTAACAAGCTGAACGTCGACGTTTTCTTTCTCGAATATGACACCGACCGCGCGGGTGGGTTCGAGCCGCTGGCCGCCATGCCGGATAACAAGATGGTGGTGCTGGGGCTGGTGTCTTCTAAGCTCCC
>JAYYZV010000028.1:0-5478 GCA_036339975.1 Pseudomonadota bacterium
GCTGATGGTATCCATGTTTCGACTCCCTGAAATCCCGTTTTGCGCCTGTCCCAGAATAGCAAATCGACGCCGCCGAGAAACCTAATGGGATGCGACAATTAACAGCGGAAAATATCACCTGCCGCCAGGAACGCGCCCCCAACGATCGTGACGGTGGCGATAGCGACGATTATGGTCAATGACCCCGGCCCAAGAGCGATCAGCAGGCTAATCGACAGTGGGGCGCAATAGGCGATGCCTCCAAGCGCACGGACGCTGGCGCGTTTCAGGCCCCAGTCCCAGAGGAAAAACGCCCCAGCCGAAGGACCGAGGCCGAGTGCAGTCAGTGCAAGCCATTCGCCCGTTGAAGGCAAGGCGGCCGTTTCGAACAACGTTGAGCCACAGCCGAGAGGATACCCGCAACCAGGCTAAAAGCGCCAATTGCGTCTGTCTGGATGCTGCCGAGAAGGCTGCTCGCGACGCTATAGGACGACCATATGAGGGCAGCGGCGAATGCAACTGCATTGCTTGGCAGATAGGCGGAATCGGGGCGGATAAATGTGCCGCCGGATGCCAACAGAAGGACGCCGGCGAACCCCAGTAAAGTGCCTGCAATATGCCGGAACATAGGTCTCCCGCCCGGCATGAGGGCATAGAAAAAATGATAAGCAGTGGCCAAAGATAATTCACTAGGTCAGCTTCGCCCGATGAAGCGGTTTTCAGGGGTGCAAAAACTACAAAATGGTATCTGGACAGTCCAAATATGCCGAGCGACCGGGTTGGCGAATATGCTCGGGCATACCCTCGCCGCATAAGATCTATTTGGTCTCAGGGCGATCAGAAATGCAATTGCGACTGCGATGGCCACGATCTGGGATGCCGGCACCGACCCGCTCGGCGTAGTCCGAATTGTACGCCGCATTCGCCATGCGGCGATACTAGCGGCAGGGGCAGCTTAGTACATGTGTTGTCCGCCGTTAATCGAGAGCGTCGAGCCGGTCACGAAGTCGGCGTCGTCTGCAACGAGGAACAGCACGCCACGGGCGATATCTTCGCCCCGGCCTAGCCGGCCCATCGGGATGCGCTGGATAATCTTTTCCAAAATGTCGGCGGGAACGGCGCGCACCATGTCGGTATCCACGTAGCCGGGCGCGATCGCGTTCACGGTAATGCCCTGCGCCGCACCTTCCTGGGCTAGTGCCTTCGTAAACCCGTGAATTCCTGACTTGGCGGCCGCGTAGTTCACCTGACCGTACTGACCAGCCTGGCCGTTTATCGATCCGATGTTGACGATACGTCCGAACTTGCGGGCGCGCATGCCGTCGATGACCGAGCGGCACATGTTGAAGCAAGAGCCCAAATTCGTATCGATTACGGCCTGCCAGTTATCGTGATCCATCCGATGCATTGTGCCGTCGCGGGTAATGCCGGCGTTGTTGACCAGGATTTCGACTGGGCCCAGGTCCTGTTCGATCTGACCGATTCCAGCCTGACAGGCATCGAAATCGGAAACGTCGATTTTGTATACCGGGATACCGGTTTCATTCTTGAATTTTTCCGCAGTTTCGTCGTTTCCGCCGTATACGGCGGCGACTGTGTAGCCCTTTTCCTTCAACTGGGATGCGACCATACCGCCGATACCGCGGGTGCCGCCCGTAACAACTGCAACTCTCGACATTTGAGGTTCTCCCAAGTGTTTCCTATCGCCGCGGGCAACTTGATCCGCAGCGTTCAAGTAACAATCCGTTCCGGGGACCGCTCGGACTGTCGGTCCGTCGGTTCAGTGCTTTAGTCGCGTTCCACGCACATGGCGATGCCCATGCCGCCGCCAATACACAGTGTCGCCAGGCCTTTCTTGGCATCGCGTTTCTGCATTTCGTACAAAAGTGTCGTAAGGACACGGGCGCCGGATGCGCCGATCGGGTGACCGATTGCGATTGCACCACCATTCACGTTCACTTTCCTGGGATCCCAGCCAAGATCTTTGTTTACGGCGCAGGCCTGCGCTGCGAATGCTTCGTTGGCTTCGACAAGGTCGAGGTCGTCGACCGACCATCCTGCCTTTTCGAGGGCGCTACGGCTTGCTGGGATCGGGCCGGATCCCATAATCGACGGATCCACGCCGACCTGCGCCCAAGACACGATCCGCGCCATCGGTTCGATGTCGCGGTTCTTGGCTTCTTCTTCCGACATCAACACCATGGCAGCCGCGCCGTCGTTGATGCCCGAAGCGTTGCCCGCGGTGACGGTACCCTCTTTGTCGAACGCGGGACGCAGGCCGCTGAGCGATTCCGCGGTGACGCCAGGCTTCGGGTATTCGTCTACTTCCACCGTTACGTCGCCCTTGCGGGTCTTGTAGCCGACCGGTGCAATTTCGTCCTTAAACTTGCCCGCTTTCTGAGCTTCTTCCGCCTTGTTCTGAGATGCAGCGGCGAATTCGTCCTGCTGTTCGCGAGTGATCTGCCATTTCTTGGCGACGTTTTCCGCGGTATTGCCCATGTGATAGCCGTTGAAGGCGTCCCACAGGCCGTCTTTGATCATCGTATCGACAAATTCGGTGTTGCCCATTTTCGTGCCTCCGCGGAGGTTGGAGGCATGGGGTGCCATGCTCATAGATTCCTGTCCGCCCGCAACAACAATGCCGGAGTCGCCACTCTGGATAGCTTGCAAGCCCATGGCGACCGATTTCAATCCGGATCCGCAAAGTTGGTTCACGCCGTAGGCCGGGACTTCGACGGGCAGGCCGGCACCGATCGATGCCTGGCGGGCGGGGTTCTGCCCCTGGGCAGCGGTAAGAATTTGACCCATGATCACTTCGGACACGTCTTCCGGTGCGACGCCGGCCCGAGCGAGTGCGGCTTCTATCGCGACCTTGCCGAGATCCGAAGCAGACAGGGAACTTAGTGAGCCATTAAAAGATCCCACAGGGGTGCGCGCGGCGCTTGCGATTACGACATTTGTCATCAGGACTCCCTTTTGTTGTTTTAAGACCGCGTCCGATCTGCGACACGGCCTGTTTACTATAACCGTGATATATACCGATTTTGTGCTGTCATCAACGCAAAATGCTGCGCTGCACAAAATAATATTTTAAGCATCAGATAAATATCAACTATTCACATAATGCACTGCATTTACAATGCATTGATCCAGCCTGCTAACGGTGCCCAGAGCCGCGTGTGTGCGTGGCCGCCGACCATCATTCCAATATGTCCGGCGGCGGGGGTCAAGGTGTCGGCACCGGCAATAGCCTCTATCAGCGCACCGGCCGAGGCGGGCGGAACAATGCGGTCGTTCGCCGGCAGCACGCCCAGCGTCGGCAGATTCAGGGTCGAAGGCTCTATCGTGGTTCCAGCAATCCGCCAGTCGCCTTTAGCCGGCCTGTTTTCGCCGTACCAGCCGAACAAACAGGTGCGGGCGACATCGGCGGCAAGTGGCACGCCGTCATTCAGCCAATCTTCCAGGGCGACGAACTGATGGGCTTGATCGTTGTCGGGATCGAGAGCGGCGAGGGCCCGGAACTTGTTCCAGCCGAGCATTGGATCGAGCCAAAAGAACATAGATTGAAGTGCGTCGACCGGTAGGCATCCCGATACCGAGATGAGGTTTTCGAGGATAGGCCGTCCCGTCGTGACCGCCGCCGGCGGCCCCCCGGTTCCAGCATGAAAATCCCAGGGTGAAGCGAGCAGCACGAGCGCCCCGCATTTTTCGGGTTCGAGGACCGCGAGGGCGGTCGCCAGTGTGCCACCCATGCAATAGCCAATAACAGGCACAGGATTTCCCGCCGCCGTTTCCACTGCAACGGACAGCGCATTCCGGAGAATCCCATCAACGTAGTCGTCCAGCGTTTGTGCCAGCTCTGTCTCGCCCGGGGTACCCCAATCGACCAGGAGTGGCCGCATTCCCTGCGATGCGAGGAACCGCAGGAAACTGCGTTCGGCGGTCAGGTCCATGATGTAGCTTCGGTTCACCAGCGACGGGATAACAAGGACAGGTTTTCCAGCCTCGCCGTTGGTTTGCGTCGCACCGAAATCCTGAAGCTGAACCGGCCCGAATTCCCATAAAGGCGGTGGAACAGGGAGGTTGCGCCGATAGGTATGGGATCTGTATTTTTCGATCCCGGTCAGAAATCTGTCGTTGCGTGACGCAAGCTCGGTGAGTAGCGCCGACGAGAATTCTTCAGGATTTACGCTTTGGAGATCCTTTTGTAGGGCGTTTCCCTGCTCCGCGAGGTCGTCGCTCCAGGGCGTCCAGCCGCTTCTCAACATTGGCCAGGCGCCTGCGGAGCTCGACAATATCGTTATCGCTGTTGCCAGATGGAGGGGCAGCGGGCGGGGGCCGTTTCTTGTCTGCATCATCGGCTGCGCCCGGTGCCGGCCAGTTCATCCCCGGAAAACCGGGCATCATTTCCGCTAACTTTGCGAGATTCGCCGCAAGCTCGGGATCGTTTGCTGATTGAAGGTTTGCCGATTGAAGGAGGTGTTGCTGCCATAGATCGAGGTACCGACGGGCAAGTTCTCTGGGATCCGAAACGTCAGACATACCCGACTATAGGCGACGTTGTTCCGGTCCGCCAGATTTGCGATTTTTCGGCAGTGCATCAAGTCATTGATGCATTGCAACAAAAATGCGAGACTCTCGGTTTCTGATTTGCGAGTTAGTTTCAGGAGGTTAGCGTCATGGCCCGCAAGGCAAGTAAAACGGAAAAAGACGCCCCCGATACGATCACGATCAAGAAATACGCGAACCGCCGCCTCTACAATACGGCGTCCAGCAGCTATGTAACTCTGGACGATCTAGCGACCATGGTGCAGGGTGGACTCGAATTCACTGTGCACGATGCCAAGACCAACGAAGACATCACACGGGCGGTTCTGACGCAAATCATCGTTGAACAGGAAGCCAAAGGAAACAACTTGTTGCCTACCGGGTTTCTGCGGCAGCTGATCAGTTTTTACGGCGACAATCTGCAGGGTGTCGTTCCTCAGTACCTCGATATGACCATGCAGTCTTTTGCCCATAATCAGGAAAAGATGAGGAGCTACATGGAAAATGCGTTCGGCGGTATTTATCCGTTTTCGTCGTTTGAGGAAGTCGGTCGAAAAAACATGGCAATGTTCGAGCAGGCCATGAACGTGATGTCGCCCTTCAACGCGCAGGAAAACGATTCCACCGAGGAATCCCCAGTGGGTGATGAGGACGAACAAGGATCCGCTGAAGAGCTGGATATTATGAAAGCCCAGCTAGAGGCCATGCAGAGACAGCTAGATACTTTGTCGAAGAACAACAAAGGCTAATTTCTCTGGGTCGGACTGATCCGACGGACAACCTGTCGGCTTGTCCGATGTCGGATAAAGGCAAAAGATCTGGAAAATTCGCGTGGACGAGATCGCCGGTCGTTGCAGGAAGATATCGTAATCACGCGTGACCAACGCGGCGAAAAGCGGGCCGCCTTGTCGTGTCCCGCAAGAACACCGCGCCGTTATCTTCAAGCTGATG
>JAYYZV010000029.1:0-7278 GCA_036339975.1 Pseudomonadota bacterium
GGAAGCGCTCGAGGAAATGGGCGTCGATGTGATCGAGGCTGGCTTCCCGATTGCTTCGAATGGCGATTTCGAGGCTGTGAACGAGATTGCTAAGCTGGTCAAGAACTCTACCATCTGCGGCCTTGCCCGGTCGGGCCGTGCCGATATCGAGCGCGCTGCGGAAGCCTTGCAGCCCGCTGCTCGGCCACGCATTCATACCTTTATCGCCACCAGCCCACTACACATGAAATACAAGCTGCAGATGGAGCCGGACGAGGTATACCAGCACGTGGTCGACAGTGTCAGCTATGCGCGTAACTTCACGGACGATGTTGACTGGTCGCCGGAAGACGGCACGCGGTCGGATCACGATTTTCTGTGCCGCTGTGTTGAAGCTGCTATCAAATCCGGAGCTACCTGCATCAATCTGCCGGACACCGTTGGCTATTCAGTGCCGGAGGAATTTGGCGGGTTGATCCGGATGTTGATCGAACGGGTTCCGAATAGTGATAAGGCCATTTTCTCGACCCATTGCCATAACGATTTAGGTCTTGCAGTCGCAAATTCGTTGGCCGGAGTGGAGGCGGGCGCGCGTCAGGTCGAATGTACCATCAACGGTCTCGGCGAACGTGCTGGCAATGCCGCGTTGGAAGAAATTGTTATGGCTTTGCGAACCCGTCAGGATGCGATGCCTTTCACGACTAACGTGAAAACAGAGATGATTACCAAGGCCTCACGCCTTGTATCGACCATCACCGGGTTCACTGTTCAGCCTAACAAGGCCATCGTCGGTGCGAACGCTTTTGCCCACGAATCCGGAATTCATCAGGACGGTATGCTGAAAAACGCAAGCACTTATGAGATCATGACCCCGGAATCGGTGGGGCTCAACGAGTCGAAGCTGGTCCTCGGAAAACTATCTGGGCGGGCCGCATTCAAGGAAAAGCTCCACGAACTGGGCTATGACCTAGGAGACAATGCGTTCCAAGATGCATTTCGCCGATTTAAGGCGCTGGCGGACAAGAAACGTGAGATCTTCGATGAGGATATCGTCGCGTTGGTCGATGATGAAATCGTGCGTGGAAATGACCGCATGCGGTTTGTGTCATTACAAGTCATTTGCTGTTCGGAAGGACCGCAGACTGCCGAGCTGACGATGGAAGTCGACGATCAAACTATGAAGACTAAATCAATCGGAGACGGTCCAGTCGATGCGACTTTTAACGCGATTAAGGAACTAACTAGCTATAACGCTAGTCTCCAACTTTATCAGGTGCATGCGGTAACCGAAGGGACCGATGCGCAGGCTGAAGTCACGGTTCGACTGGAAGAAGGTGGAAAGACGGTGAACGGTCAGGGAGCCGATACCGACACGCTTGTTGCGTCCGCCCGCGCCTACATAAATGCGCTGAACAAGATGCTGGTCAAGCGGGAAAAAACCGCACCCAGCGCTTTGAGTGCCTGAAATATGGTCCGGCAAGGGGCTGTGCCCGGGATAACCGGGCCGGCGTCGGATCAAACAATTGAACGATGAAAGAAGTGAGGTTTCATGTTCTCTAAACTGCTCGGCATGCTGTCTGCCGATATGGCGATCGACCTTGGTACCGCCAACACGCTTGTCTATGTAAAGGGTCGCGGGATTGTGCTCAATGAACCGTCGGTCGTGGCCACAGCCTCTGTTAAAGGACGCAAGCAGGTTCTTGCCGTAGGTGACGAAGCTAAGATGATGCTTGGCCGGACACCCGGGAATATTGAAGCCATCCGCCCTCTGCGAGATGGGGTGATCGCAGATTTTGAGGTCGCCGAAGAGATGATCAAGCATTTTATTCGCAAGGTGCATAACCGCAGGAGTTTTTCAGCGCCCCAAGTGATAATATGCGTTCCCTCCGGATCCACTGCGGTGGAACGCCGAGCAATTCAGGAGTCGGCGGAAAGTGCAGGGGCCCGGCGTGTATTCCTTATTGAGGAACCGATGGCGGCGGCGATCGGTGCCGGTCTCCCGGTGACCGAGCCCACCGGGTCGATGGTCGTCGATATTGGCGGCGGTACAACCGAGGTCGCGGTATTGTCGCTCGGCGGGATTGTCTATTCTAGATCCGTGCGCGTCGGTGGCGACAAGATGGATGAGGCTATCATCGCCTATATCCGTCGCAACCATAACTTGCTAGTTGGCGAAAGCAGTTCCGAGCGCATCAAAAAAGAAATTGGATCCGCGTGCGTTCCGCCGGACGGAGATGGTGGGGTTATGGAAATCAAGGGTCGTGACCTTATGAACGGCGTACCCAAAGAACTCGTAATTAGCGAGCGCCAGATTGCTGAGAGCTTGGCTGAACCGGTCAGCGCAATTATCGAGGCGGTAAAGGTCGCGCTAGAACACACGGCGCCCGAGCTAGCGGCGGATATTGTCGACAAGGGTATCGTGATGACGGGTGGTGGCGCGCTGCTTGGAAACGTCGATCTAGTGCTGCGCCATGCCACTGGGCTGCCGGTTAGTCTGGCTGAGGAACCACTATCTTGTGTTGCGCTTGGCACGGGCCGTTGCCTTGAAGAAATGAATACGTTGAAGAACGTTCTTACGTCTATGTATTGAAGGTGGCGTCAATATTTTACTGTCGGTATCGGCAAGTGGCCGATTATAGGGAAACCTCTGGAAAGCCGATTATGATCAGTGTTCTGAGGATTTGAGTGAAACATCACACTGCATCCGTCACAAAGTTAACCATACCGGTAAAGGCATGGCTGAACCGGTTCGCTCTGCTGCTTCTATTTCTGTTGGCCTTTACAATTATGTTGCTTGGTAAGGCTGAAAGCCTAGCAGTAGAAAAGATCAGATCTGGCGTGACAGATTTTATCGTACCGATCATGGACGGGCTATCGCGGCCAATAGCGACGGTGTCGGCGGTAATTGATCAGACTGGAAATTTGTTCAGCGTCTATGAAGAAAACGAACGGCTCCGCGAACAGAATGCGAGGCTGCTTGAATGGCAGAGCTCAGCCCTTGCGTTGGCGGCAGAAAACTCAGCTTTGCGAAAAGTACTGAATTTTGTGCCCGAGCGTGATGCTTCATTCGCGGCAGCACGTGTAATAGGCGATTCCGGTCGCGTGTTTGTTCAATCTGTATTGATCAATGCAGGTTCGGGTAGCGGAATAGCCCGCGGAAATGCCGTCGTTACCGGGGGAGGTCTTGTCGGGCGGATTTCTGAAGCCGGCCGCCGGTCCGCGCGCGTACTTTTGATTACGGATTTGAACTCCCGGATTCCGGTTGTCAGTGAAAAAGGTCGGATCCGTGCAATATTGTCCGGTGATAACAGCTCAACTCCTAAACTTGGTTTTTTGTCGCCCAATGCTGGTATTAATCTTGGCGATCGTTTTGTGACCTCCGGGCATGGCGGTGTATTCCCGGCGGGACTCCCCATAGGTAAGATATCCAGTGTCGAAGATGGCGTATTGAGGGTGGCGCCTTTTGCAAATTTCGACTCGCTTGAATATGTCCGCATCATTACAGATTTTGCCGGCAAGGTTCCAGATACGTTCGTTCCTACCACCGTCAGGCAATCGCGGATGAAATGATTAATACTGCTCTGCAGCACCTTGATCGATCGACGAGGCGGCTGGTCCCATTTTTGGCTAGTGTCTTCCTAGTCGTGCTCTCGGCGTTGCCGGTTAACGTCCCCGGGTACGGTCAAATCGCGGCCAATATGGGGCTAGTGACCGTATTTTACTGGACGATCTACCGTCCGGACTTGTTTCCAGCTGTTGCCGCGTTTGCGGTGGGCCTCTGGCAGGACATCTTAGTTGGGTCGCCGATCGGCCTTCACGCTCTGATACTACTTCTCGCAAACTGGGCGATTGCATCCCAGCGGATGTTTTTTCACGGAAAGGCCTTTAGCGTTATTTGGTGGGGTTTCGCAATCGTGATGCTTGCGGCTGCTGTTTTGTCCTGGATTATCGCCTGCGCGCTCAATGCTACGTTAATCAATCCGCTGCCGGCGGTGTTTCAAGCGTTCCTGACCGTCGGCGTTTTTCCATTTATGGCGTGGCTACTTGCGCGCGTTCAATATTCCTTGATCAGGCCAGTACGTCTCGATGAATAGAAGAGAGGCCAGTCGTTACAAGCTATTTTCCCGGCGGGTCGCGATTCTCGGGGCCGGAAAACTTACGTTGCTCGGTGTCCTCGGCGGCCGGATGTATCAGCTCCAGGTACTTGAATCCGATAGATACACCACTCTTGCGGAGGAAAACCGGATCAATCTGCGACTATTGGCACCGCCGCGGGGCCTTATCCTCGACAGATACGGGAGACCGCTAGCGATTAATCAGGAAAACTATCGGGTATCCCTTGTGCCGGAACAGGTTCAGGATGTAGACGCCATGCTCGCCGCGTTATCGAGGATTATTACTCTTCGCGACCATGACCGGAAGCGTGTCCTCAGAGAGGTACGTCGGCGTCGAGGTTTCGTACCGGTAACCGTTCGCGAAAACCTTCAGTGGGAGGAGGTGTCTCGTATTGAGGTAAACGCGCCCGATCTTCCCGGCCTTTCCATCGGGGTCGGGCAAAGTCGGCAATATCCTTTTAAACACGATTTTGCACATGTCCTTGGTTACGTATCGGCTGTTACCGGCAAGGAGATCACTGGCGACCCACTACTCGAATTGCCGGGTTTCAAGACCGGTAAGAACGGAATAGAGCGGGTATTTGACCTCGATCTTCGAGGTAAGGCAGGCAACAGCCAAGTAGAAGTGAATGCGGTTGGTCGCGTGATCCGCGAACTCTCGCGTCAGGAGGGGAAACCCGGTGACGATTTGCGACTCACTATTGACCGAGATTTACAAAAGCATGCTGCGGATCGGCTGAAGAAGGAAAAAAGTGCGGCGGCCGTCGTTATGGATATCAACAATGGGGATATCTTGGTTTTATCCTCGGTCCCTGGCTTCAATCCAAACGAATTCGTAACCGGGCTGTCGTCGAGAGCTTGGCGCAGCCTCGTTAATGATCCCTATACGCCGCTGATAAATAAAACCATCTCCGGCCAGTATGCACCGGGTTCCACCTTTAAGATGGTGGTGGCGCTAGCCGCTCTCGAAGCGAAGATTGTCGAGCCGGACCACCGGGTATTATGCAGCGGCGTCACGGAGCTCGGATCTGCACGTTTTCACTGTTGGAAGAAGCACGGCCATGGTTGGCAGGATATGTTTGATGCCCACAAAAATTCATGTGACACCTACTTCTATGATCTTGCCAAACGCTTGGGCATCGATCGGATCGCTGATATGGCTGAAAAGCTTGGTCTGGGTCAGAAAACAGGGGTTGAACTGCCGTCCGAGAAAGGTGGGATAATCCCTACGCGGGCTTGGAAAAAGGCGTTGATAGGCACACGCTGGCAGCAGGGTGAAACGTTGATTTCCGGCATCGGGCAGGGGTTTGTTCTGACGACGCCTCTGCAGCTTGCCGTGATGACGTCGCGTTTGGCCAATGGCGTCGTTGCGGTAACGCCCCGCATAGTGAAACCGGTTGAAGAACCGGGCGAACAAAACCAACCCAAGTTTAAGCCTCTTGGAATTTCTAGCCGCTCTCTGGATGTGGTGCGTGAAGGAATGAACCTAGTCACCAACCACCGTGGCGGGACCGCGTTTCGGGCTCGGATATCACAAGAGGGTTTGGAGATGTCAGGCAAGACGGGGACCGCTCAGGTGCGTCGTATCAGCAAGGCTGAACGTGAGACACGAGTTCTGAAGAGTCACGAACGCCCGTGGCGGGAGAGGGATCATGCGCTATTCGTCGGCTATGCGCCGTCGGACAAACCGCGCTATGCGGTTTCAGTTGTTGTTGAACACGGCGGCGAAGGATCAAAATCGGCTGCACCAATTGCCCGAGATCTGCTGCTAGCTACCCAGAAATACGATCTGTCTGGCGCAGAAAGCCCGCCTTTTTCCGCCTCCAAACCCAAAACCGAGGTGATCTGATTGCCATGCGCGGATTACCCATTTACCGGCATTTGACCCTCGGTCGTAAAACCCTCCAGATCAACTGGCTATTGATCCTGATTGTCAGTACCACGGCGGCGATTGGGGCTGCTATGCTTTATTCAGCGGCTGATGGGTCCTGGGAACCTTGGGCTATACGACATGTCACGCGATACCTGGTTGGTTTATTTATTCTAATCACTATTGCACTGGTAGATATCCGGTTTTGGTGGCGCTATTCGTATCTAATGTACGCGGCCGTAATAGCGTTGCTGGTCGCGGTCGAGGTGTTTGGTTCAATTGGTATGGGCGCTCAGCGTTGGGTCAATCTCGGTGTCATCAAGTTGCAGCCGTCCGAACTAATGAAGGTAGGTTTAACGCTGGCCCTTGCCCGCTATTTTCATGGGCTGTCCACGGAAGATGTGCGCCGCATTCCCTACCTATTCGTGCCGCTTCTCCTAATTGCTCTGCCGGCGGCGTTGGTATTGAGACAGCCGGACCTTGGCACGGCGCTGTTTCTCATATTGATCGGAGGAGGGGTCTTTTTCGTTGCCGGGGTGCGTTTGTGGAAATTTGGGATCGTTTTGGCTGCAACGGGCGTGGCTATTCCGGTGGTGTGGAATACCCTTCGCACCTACCAACAGAACCGCATCCTCACTTTCCTCAATCCGGAGAAAGACCCGCTAGGGGCAGGGTATCATATCCTGCAGTCCAAGATCGCGCTGGGTTCGGGCGGGCTGTTCGGTAAGGGTTTCATGCAGGGTTCGCAGAGCCGCTTAAATTTTGTGCCGGAAAAGCAGACCGATTTCATCTTCACCATGATGGCTGAGGAATTCGGTATGGTCGGAGGTTTGATACTCCTATGTCTTTACATCTTGATCATGATCTACGGTTTCGCCATCGCGCTGCGTTCCCGCAACCATTTTGGGCGGCTGCTCGCCATTGGGCTGACCGCGATGCTATTTATATATGTCTTTATCAACATTGCCATGGTGATGGGGCTAATCCCTGTCGTTGGCGTGCCCCTCCCGCTGATCTCCTACGGCGGAACGGCGATGTTGACGCTAATGATCGGGGTCGGCTTCTTGATCAACGTTTATGTTCACCGCGATGTCATGATATTACGTACTGGAAGCGTTGACCCCTGACAGCGGTGGCCATTCCAAAAACTGATGTCAGGACGTCCATCCTGTCGACATTGCTGGGTTGCTCTGTTATCCCACGAGCTACTTGTGGGCGATTAGCTCAGTTGGTAGAGCAGCTGACTCTTAATCAGCGGGTCCGGGGTTCGAGCCCCCGATCGCCCCCCAATAAAACACGGGGTTAGCAGTTTTT
>JAYYZV010000030.1:0-22320 GCA_036339975.1 Pseudomonadota bacterium
TAGGCATCGTAATAGCCAGACGACAGCGCGTAAGTGCCTATTAGAATTCGACGACGAACTTCCGGCCCGAACCCAGCGGCACGGGTATTTTCGTACAACGTGGTCAGATTCTCGCCGTCTTTGCGTTGGCCGTACCGCACCGCGTCATAGCGGGCTAGGTTTGATGACGCCTCGGCGGGCGCGATGATGTAATAGGTTGGCAACGCGTATTGAGTGTGCGGCAGACTAATGTCGACCAGTGCTGCGCCAGCATCCTTAAGCCACGCCTTACCCTGCTCCCATAACGCAGCGATTTCTGGGTTCATACCATCTACCGCATATTCAGCAGGAATACCTATGCGCAGGCCTTTCACGCCGTCATCGAGCGTAAGTTCGAAGTCAGGTGTCTCCATCTCGACTGAAGTGGAATCCTTCGGATCGAACCCGGCCATGCCGCCCAGCAGGATCGCGGCGTCGCGCACAGTGCGCGTCATCGGCCCTGCCTGATCGAGCGACGAGGCAAACGCCACGATACCCCATCGCGAACACCGGCCGTATGTCGGTTTCATCCCGACTATGCCGCAGAATGCCGCAGGCTGGCGGATAGACCCGCCGGTGTCGGTACCCGTCGCGCCGAGGCACAGCCGCGCCGACACCGCCGACGCGGAGCCACCGGACGAGCCGCCGGGCACTAGTGGCTGGTCGTCATTTACACGACGCCAAGGGTTTTCCACCTTGCCGAAATAACTGGTCTCGTTAGAAGAGCCCATAGCGAATTCGTCAAGATTTGTTTTGCCGAGCATGATCGTGCCGCCATCACGCAAATTGGTCGTCACGGTGCTTTCATAGGGCGGCACAAAGCCTTCCAGGATGTGCGAAGCGGCCGTGGTCTGGACACCATCGGTACAGAAAAGATCCTTGATCGCAAGCGGTATGCCATCCAGCGGACCCAGAGTCTTACCAACCGCTCTGCGAGCATCGGATGCATCTGCATCAGCCAGCGCCCGGTCCGGCGTCTCGGTAATGAAGGCGTTGAGATGTCGGGCACCTTCGATTGCTGCGAGATGCGCCTCGGTGAGTTCGCGGGCAGAAATTTCACCTGCGGACAGGACGTCGCGCGCATCTGCTATGGTTAGGTCGCGCAGATCCGGCGGCAAAGCCATTATTCGACGACTTTCGGGACGGAGAACATGCCGTTCTCCGGGTCCGGCGCGTTGCTAATCACCTTGTCCGGAACACCACCGTCCGTTACCTCATCTTCACGCCAGCGAAGTTTCATATCGGCAACCGACGCCATCGGTTCGACATCGTCCGTATCGACCTCGTCTAGCTGTTCGATCCATCCGATAATGTTCGACAGTTCGCCTGCCAGCGCATGGGCTTCGTCTTTCGTTATCTTAAGACGCGCCAGACGCGCCACCCGGACGACGGTTTCACTGTCAACTGCCATGTTGTTGAATTCTCCCGCAAAAACGCGCGGAAATTATCATTGCCGATGCGCATCGGCAAGAACGCTTCCCGAATGCCGCCGTCCCGGTTATGAACGTGCACATGATCGTCGACGATATCCGCACCCTGCCCGCCTACTTGGCCGACCGCGCCAGCCTCATGGCACTCGATTTAGGTAGCAAGACCATAGGCGTGGCAGTATCCGACGACGAACGGCGTATCGCGTCATCCCTGGATACGATCCGCCGGACGAAATTCACACAAGACGCCAAAACGCTGCTGACGGTGGTGACCGATTACGATATCGCCGGGTTCGTTCTGGGTCTGCCGGTTAACATGGACGGCACGGAAGGTCCTCGCTGCCAGTCGGTGCGGCAGTTCGGCGCCAATTTCGCCGATAAGACCGACCTCCCAATCGCATTCTGGGACGAGCGCATGTCGACCCAAGCTGTCGAACGCCATCTAATCGCTCAGGACGTCACCCGAAAGCGCCGCGCCTCGGTAATTGACAAGATGGCGGCACAGTTCATCCTGCAAGGTGCATTGGATTTCCTCCGCAACCTCGCAGACTGACCGGATCTCCCGTTCTTGCTCTTCGTCGCCGCCACCGTCGCCCCAATCTTTCTGATCATCATCGCTGGGTTCGGCCTGCGCCGGAGCAAACGGCGTCCGCCATCGTCATTTTACCGCTTTGGATATCTTTTCTGTAACCCTAAATATTCAACCGGCGTTTCCAAGCACTTCTACAATCTTCGGCCACGCCTCTGCGCCCTTCTCGGCCATTAGCCGGAGGTATTTCTCGTCGTTCCAGTCGAGGATAGCTATTTTGTAAGACGGTCTCTCCCGCACACGATCGTACCAACCCGCCAACGAATCACACCCATCGAGGAAACCTAGAACGTTAAGATGATCAAGCCGGGTCAGATACGGTACGTAGGCGGCATCGGCGATAGAATAGGCATCCCCCGCCAGCCATTCGCGCCCAGTGAGCGCCACATCCATATCCGTCATCAGAGACGCCCACATGCGGATCGCCTCGTAAAACACCGGCGCGTCGAGACCTTTAAAGATGAGATCTCGGCGCCGTTCTCGTTTGACTGGATCGGGCACCGCCTCGATCAGTTTCAGACATTCGTCCTCTCCTCGGGCCAAGAATTGGTGCCGGAAAGCGATACCCATGCTGATCGAGGTGGTAGCAAGGTCGTGATGTCCCTCGTCCAGCCGTTTCATCCAAAGACGCATCTCGGCTTTTCCGAACGGATCGGCAGGCCGTATCGACGGTTCAGGAAAAACATCCTCGAGGTATTCGAGGATAACGTTGGATTCCCGGACGATCTGCCCGTCGTGATCCAAAGTCGGCACGAGACCCTTTGAATTTAACTTGAGATAGGATTCTGTTTGGGTATCACCGGCACGAAGGTCAAGATGTCGGCTTTGCCAGTCAAGATTTTTCTCTGCAAGGGCCAAACGCACCTTCTGCGAACAAGAAGACATATTATTGTGATATAACGCCAACATTATTGTTTTCCTCCCTTCACATTATCGCCCATAAGCGGTTCCGTAGCCCTAGGCACCCATGGTCCAAGCCACCACCATAGACTGAGCAGCCAATTGTTGCACAAAGTACGGCGGCTTGGCAGACCGGATAACTGTGGGAGACACGATCTCCCAAACGACCCAACCGACCAATTGCCCAAACAAAGACAATCCGGTCTAATCAGCGAATGAAATTCGGCATCAACATCGCGCCGTCTTGGGACTCCTGGAAACTAGTGAAGCGGGCGGAGGAACTCGGGTTCCATTACGCCTCGTTTATCGATTCCCAGCTCATCAATGCCGACATGTTCGTATGCATGACCGCTGCAGCTATGAAAACCGATAAGATCCATCTCGGTACCGGCGTGATAATCCCATCCAACCGCCTCGCGCCTGTCGCTGCCGGCGCGATTGCAAGCCTCAACGCCATCGCGGGCGGCCGGATACACATGGGTGTCGGTACCGGCTTTACAGGTCGTAGGACGATGGGGCTCGGGCCCATAAAGTTAGCCGACATGTTCGACTGGATCGAGGTTGTCGAGAACCTGCTGGCAGGTAAAGCGGTGGATGCTCAGATCGAGGGCGCGAAACGAACAATCCGGTTCATGAACCCGGAGCTGGAATTGATCAACATTACGGACCGGGTGCCTATCACGGTCTCGGCACTCGGGCCCCGCGGACGACGTATGGTCGCCGAGCGTGGTTACGCTTGGACTAATACCGTTGGCAATCTTGAGCGTGCGGAAGTAGCGATAGCCGATATGAAAGCGGCGTGGAAAGAGGCAGGACGCGATCTGAGCGAACTGCTGGCAACGGCTAATTGCGGCGGTACGGTGCTGGCAAAGCCTGATGACTGGGATGCCGAATACGTCCGGGCCGAGGCTGGGCCATCCAGTGCGATCATCCTTCACAACCTAGCAGAAGAAGCGGAGTTTGGGTCCATCGGCCACAAGCCGCCGCCGGAACTGGCACGCTTGGTAGAGGAATACATTAGGATATACGAAAATTACGAACCCAAGCATGCGCGATATCTGGCCAATCACAAAAGTCATCTGATGGCTGTCCGGCCGGAGGAGCAACATCTGATCACGGGTGACTTCATTCGCGCGTCGACGCTATCGGGCACGAAGGAAGAAATCCGCGACAAGATACGCTCGCTGAAAGAAATGGGCTATACCACTTTCACGACGCATGTCCGCACCGTTTTACCCGAGATGGTGGAAAAATGGGCGGACGTCATCGAAGGAATATAAGAAAGAAAACATGTACTACGAAACCGACAAGAACGACCACGGCCTTCCATACAATCCGATCAAGGCGTGCGTCGTACCCCGCCCGATCGGCTGGATTACATCAGTCAGCACTGACGGGCTAATCAACGCCGCGCCCTATAGCTTTTTCAACATCCTCAGCTACAGCCCGCCATATGTAATCTTCTCCGCGGGAGGGCACGCTGAGGACCAGAAAGAAAAGGACTCTGTCGCCAACGTAAGGGCGACCGGCGAATTCGTATACAACATGGCAACCTGGGATCAACGGGAGCAGATGAACAATACCGGACTAATTGTTGACCGGACGGTGGAGGAACTGGCGGAAACGGGCCTTGAGGCGCTACCGTCGATGTTAGTCGCTCCGCCGCGCATCAAGGGCGCACCTGTTCATCTGGAATGCAAGGTGCACGAAATCGTCGATCTGCCAGGACATGACGCCATGTCCACCCATCAAGCGGTTTTCGGCACAGTGGTCGGCGTACACATCGCGGACGACGCGATCACGGAGGACGGTATCTTCGACGTCGCCCAATACAAACCACTATCGCGCCTTGGCTACATGGATTACGCTTGGACTGACGAAAATGTCATCTTTCAGATGAAAAAGCGCACACCGGAGGAAACCTTCGGAAAGCCTCAACAAGTAGCAGGTTAGCCACGTCCTGCACCCCAACTTCGAATCAAACTCTCTCATAGCGGGTTGCAGCACTACGTCCCGCCACCTATAAACCGGTTTCAATGCCTGAGACGGAACCCGCAGCTTACCGCCAAGAGCCGAGACGGCACATTCTCGGCATGGAAGGTGCTCCGAAAGAGGAAATCGAGACCCTCCTTGACCTTTCCGAATCCTACATTGAACAAAGTCGGCAGGACGATAAAAAAAGCTCGATCCTCCGCGGTCGAACCTTGATCAACGTTTTTTTCGAAAATTCAACTCGGACGCGGACATCGTTCGAACTGGCTGGCAAACGCCTTGGCGCCGATGTCATCAATATGTCGGTAAGTTCAAGTGCAATAAAAAAGGGAGAAACGCTGATTGATACAGCGATGACCTTGAATGCCATGCACCCGGACGTTCTTACCGTCCGCCACGCGGATTCCGGAGCGGTACAACTCCTGAGTGAGAAAGTCACTTGTTCAGTCTTAAATGCAGGGGACGGCAGCCACGAGCATCCAACCCAAGCACTGCTAGATGCACTGACGATCCGCCGCCGCAAGAAAACTCTCGATGGTCTTACCGTCGCGATCTGCGGGGATATTGCTCATTCCCGGGTCGCTCGATCTAACATCTTTCTGCTTAATACAATGGGGGCAAAGGTGCGCCTTGTGGCACCTAAAACCCTCCTGCCGGCAGCAATTGAGAATTTCAACGTCGAGGTTCATTACCGCATGGAAGATGGCATTCGCGATGCCGACATCATCATGATGCTGCGTCTTCAAACAGAGCGTATGCAGGGCTCCTTTGTGCCGTCGACACGTGAGTATTTCCGGTTCTTCGGGCTCGACCGCAAGAAGCTGTCTGCGGCCAAGCCAGACGCACTGATCATGCATCCAGGTCCCATGAACCGCGGTATCGAAATCGATTCCGAGCTCGCTGACGACATTCATCGCAGCGCCATCCACGAACAGGTAGAAATGGGCGTCGCGGTACGAATGGCCTGCCTCGACATTGTCACTCGCAACCTATCGCGCAATGTTAACGGTAACGACGCGTGACTGATCGCACAGCCTACACAAATGCCCGCCTAATCGATCCCGCAACCAGCACAGACGCGCCGGGCAGCGTATTGATAGAAGGAAACAAAATAGCCGACTGGGGCGCTGGACTTTTTGAAAGCGGCGTGCCGGATAATGTGCGATCAATCGATTGCCAAGGGCACTGCCTGACGCCAGGACTGATCGATATACGCGTCCACTTGCCGGAGCCGGGAGGCGAGCATAAGGAAAGCTTTGAGACCGCAAGTGCGGCAGCAGCAGCCGGGGGAGTTACATCCATCGTCTGCCTGCCCGACGGGGACACCCCCATCGACAATATCTCGGTTCTGGAATTCATCGCTCGCCGCGCACGGGAAACCAACCGCGTCAAAATTTATGCGTACGGCACCATTACTCGCGATCGGAAAGGCGGCGAATTATCCGAATTTGGTATTCTTTCGGAAGCAGGCGCCTTGGCATTTACCGACGGCGATCGGGCCTTGGCTGACGCATTAGTAATGCGCCGGGCACTCTCCTATGCCGCGACATTTGGTTTTCTGCTGGTTCAACACCCTGAAGAACCCAGACTATCGCATAACGGGCAGATGAACGAAGGTGAAATGGCCACTCGCATAGGCTTAGCTGGCATTCCAGCCGCGGCCGAAGTCATGATGATCGAACGGGATTTGCGCTTGGTCGAGATGACCGGGGCGCGATATCATGCCGCACATATCTCCACAGCCGCCTCGGTGGAGGTTATCCGCGACGCCAAGAAACGCGGCCTCTCGGTTACCTGCGACACTGCGCCACATTATTTTACCCTCAACGACTTGTCGGTCATGGACTATCGGACGTTCACTAAAGTTTCCCCGCCGTTACGAGATGAGAGCGATCGCCGCGCCGTTGTCGAAGGCCTGCGGGACGGCACAATCGACATCATCGCGTCCGACCACCGTCCCCAAGATCAGGATTCCAAACGCCTACCATTCCTTCAGGCCGAAACCGGAATAGTGGGACTGGAAACCTTGTTGCCGCTGACTTTGGCTCTTTATCATTCTGAGGGAATCCCCCTAATCGATTTGGTAGGGCGGCTTACCGCAGCGCCCGCCAAACTGCTGGACATGAAGGAGGGAAAATTGGAAGCCGGGCGACCTGCCGATTTCACTATATTTGACCCCGACCACGACTGGACAATAGAGGCCCATAAATTACAGAGCAAATCGAAGAATACGCCGTTCGACAGGTATCCCGTCAAAGGAATGGCGATGTGCACAATCGTCGGGGGCCGTCACGTCCACTCTCTGTTCGATTGACAAATGATCGATCCGATTAGTTGGTCCCACAGCTGGCCATACATATGTACAGCATTTGCGATCGCGTATCTTCTTGGCTCTATCCCATTTGGTTTATTGCTTACGCAAATAGCCGGCCTCGGTGATATCAGAAAGATTGGTTCAGGCAATATCGGTGCGACAAATGTGCTGCGAACCGGTAGCAAAAAGCTGGCAGCCGCAACGCTTGTTTTAGATGGAGCTAAAGGCGCGGGTGCCGTATTGATCGGTGATATTTATGGCCCCGATATCGCGATCGTTGCCGCCACCGGGTCACTACTCGGACATATGTTCCCGGTGTGGCTACGATTCAAAGGTGGTAAGGGCGTCGCCACCGCATTGGGCATTCTGCTTTCTCTGTCGTTGCCGGTCGGTGCTCTTTCGTGTGGCAGATGGGTGTTGACGGCGGCTCTATCCCGCTATTCATCACTGTCGGCGCTGCTCGCCATTGCTTCGTCACCAATATGGATGTGGTGGCTGGCCGATCCGCAGCGAATGGAATTTGCGATCGCTATGGCCTTTCTCATCTGGTTGCGGCATTGGACTAACATTAGGCGTCTCTTGCGTGGAGAAGAGCCCCAAATTAATATTTTTTAAAAGGATGAAAGGCCAAAATTTGGCACTGTGACGACCAATGGCGGCGATGGCCAGAGATCCTGATGCTTTATTAACGACCGTCATCGCGCCAGAAAAGTTACCGCCAAAATTTTCCCAGACAAGTAACTCTTCGTTTTAGGCTTAGTTAGGCAGGTTTATAGTGCATGGGTCACCCAGTTACCCGCGGTGAAAAGGTATTAACTGTATAGTCCGGCATGGTGCATTATCGACAGCGAGCGTTGACGAAATGATCCTCATTCTTCAACGGCAGATGGTCAGACGAACGCCTCAGTGACGTCGAACTGGAGGTCCGCAGCCAATTGATTTGGCAAAGAACAACCGCGCTATTCGAAGCGCAATTGGGTTCTAAAATTATCGCCCACGTCATCAACAGGTGTTGACGAACTGTTTAACGAGTGCCACATGTCTGCCGCCTTGGTCCAAAGCATCGGTCTTGATGCGATGTTTTCGGACTGGGTTGAGCGTTACTCGGGAGACGAGTGACGCTGGTTTGACGAATAAATATTCAAGCAACCTGCTCGAAGGTGAGTTGACAACAATTAACTATTCGGTGGCCATGAACGTCGTCGTCGTTGAATCGCCTGCCAAGGCAAAAACAATCAATAAGTATCTAGGTTCCGACTACAAGGTCCTGGCAAGTGTTGGGCACGTGCGGGACCTTGTATCGAAAGATGGCTCAGTGCAGCCGGATGATGATTTCCGCATGGTTTGGACAGTGGACCCCCGTGCGGAAAAAAACATTCAAGCAATTCAAGACGCAATTAAAGGCGCCGAGCACCTTTACCTTGCGACCGACCCAGACCGGGAGGGCGAAGCAATTTCTTGGCACGTTCAGGAGATTCTCAACGAACGTGATGCGCTGGATGGCATAGACGTTAAACGCGTTGTCTTTCACGAAGTCACCAAGAACGCCGTCATCGATGCACTAGCCAATCCGCGCGACCTGAACCAAGAACTTATCGATGCTTACCTAGCGCGACGTGCATTGGATTATCTGGTTGGCTTCAGCCTATCGCCGGTGTTGTGGCGCAAACTGCCGGGGTCGCGCTCCGCCGGGCGGGTTCAGTCTGTCGCCCTGCGTCTAATTTGCGAACGCGAAGCAGAAATCGAAATTTTCAAGCCGCAGGAATACTGGACCATCGGTGCGGAGTATACGACCGGCACCGGCGAGAAGGTGCCAACCCGCCTAACACATCTAAATGGCAAGAAGCTCAATCGATATGATATCGGTGATGAAGAAGCCGCTCAGGTAGCGGTCAGCGAGATCGAGCGGCACGACTACAGGGTTAAGTCAGTCGAACGTAAAAAAATCAGTCGCCGCCCCGCCCCGCCGTTCACCACCTCCACAATGCAACAGGAAGCGTCCCGCAAACTCAGCTTCGGCGCGACCCGCACGATGCGATCGGCACAGAAACTATACGAAGGTATTGATATCGGCGGCGAGACGGTTGGACTGATAACCTATATGCGGACGGACAGCGTCACCATGGCTCAAGAGGCTATCGTCGGGGTCCGCGCAGCAATCGGCCAAGACTACGGCCACGAATACGTGCCAGATGCGCCAAATACTTACAGGAGTAAATCTAAGAATGCACAAGAAGCACATGAAGCAGTGCGTCCGACGGATTTCACCCGGCGTCCCCACGAAATGCGCGAACATCTCGGTGAAGACGAACGCAAGCTATACGAACTAATATGGAAACGAGCGATGGCAAGCCAGATGAAGGCCGCCATCATGGAGCAGGTGGCCGTTGATATTGAATCACCAGATGGGGGCACGGTACTACGAGCAAACGGCTCGATCATCAAATTCGATGGTTTCTTCAAGCTATACCAAGAAGGCAGAGACGAACGCGCCGCTACCATCAACGACGATGAGCCGGGCGACAGTGATCGGGATCGCATCCTGCCGCCGATGTCAGAAGGCGACTCTGTGAACCGCGGTCTAGTATCGCCGGAGCAACATTTCACCAAACCGCCTCCGCGATACACTGAGGCCAGTCTAGTCCGCAAGATGGAAGAACTTGGCATCGGGCGCCCGTCAACTTATGCATCTATTCTGCAGGTATTGCAGGATCGAAACTACGTTGTCTTAGAACAGCGCCGCTTCACACCGCACGACCGCGGGCGAATGGTAGTGGCATTCTTAGCCGAATTTTTTGAACGCTACGTGGAGTATAGCTTTACTGCCGACCTCGAGGACCGCCTTGACGATGTTTCAAATGGCGAGATGGAATGGAAGACGCTACTTAGTGATTTTTGGGGGGCGTTTTCCGAGGCAGTGGAACAAACCAAGGAGTTACGGATCACGCATGTGATCGACAAACTCGATGCCGAGCTTGGGCCGCACTTCTTTCCGGAACGTGATAACGGGTCCAATCCCCGTAAATGTCCATCCTGCGAGGATGGCCGTCTCGGCCTGAAGTTGGGCCGCAACGGTGGTTTCATCGGATGTAGTAATTATCCGGAGTGTGGGCACACAACGACGCTCCGCGTCATAACCGGCAACGAAGGCGAAGATGATGTTTTCACAGGCCCCAAGGAATTGGGCCTAGATCCGGAAACCAGCATGCCCGTCTCCATACGAAAGGGGCCCTTTGGGATCTATGTCCAACTTGGCGAAGCCCAGAAAGGATCCAAGACTAAGCCCAAACGCCAGTCGCTTCTGAGTGGCATGATGCCATCGGATATTGATCTGAAACTAGCACTGACGCTGCTGTCTCTTCCGCGACCGGTGGGCCCGCACCCGGAAAGTGGCGACATGATCGTCGTCGGCGTTGGACGGTTTGGTCCTTATCTGAAGATTGGGGACCAGTACGTAAAATTGGGGCCGGACGAGGATATCCTCACCATAGGTCTGAATCGCGCCGTAGCAATTATCGCTGAAACTCCTACCCGCAGAAGCAATGCGAAAAAAGACCACAAGTTAATCGGCGATCACCCCGTTGATGGAAAACCGATAGAACTACGTGATGGCCGGTACGGACCCTACGTCAAACATGGTAAGATCAATGCGTCGATTCCACGGGACATGGAGCCAGAATCACTATCCCTAGAACTGGCAATAGAGCTTATCGCAATGCGCGCCGAAAAGGTGGGCGCGAAGAAAGCCGAAAAGAAGAAAGCAAAAAAGTCCAAGGGTAAGGCGAAATCAAAAGCCAAAAAGACGACGAAAGCTCTGTCCAACGCCTCACCGCCTGCAGAGAACGCGTGAACGAGTTAGCGTTAACCAGCCTTTGAACAATAAACGGCGCAACGCTTCCCTTCCAACCAAGCGAGAAGTGCTTGAATTCGTTCGCGATAGTTCAGAGCCTGTTGGCAAAAAAGAAATCGCCCGCGCATTCAATATTCGCGGACCGGACCGAACCCTCCTGAATGCAATTCTGCGTGAATTGCGGAATGATGGTGAACTCGACCGTGGGCGGGGGCGTCGATATGGGAAACCCGGCAAGCTGCCCAAGGTGGGCGTTATAGAAATTATCGACGTCGACCACGACGGCGAACCGTTAGCGCGGCCGGACAATTGGAAGCGAGACGGCAACCCACCGAAAATATTCCTATCGCCTTCGAGCGGCCATGTGGCGGCGGCATTGGGTGACCGCATTCTGGCAAGGCTGTCACCCTTAGGTGATGGCACTTATGTTGCCCATACCATAAAACGCCTAGACACACCACCACGGCGGGTGTTGGGGATTTTTCAGATTATAAACGGCAAGGGCCGGATTTTCCCGATCAGTCGGCGCATCCGGACACAATTTATCGTTCCAGAAGGTCAAGACAATAGGGCTGCCAAAGGTGACTTAGTGGAAGCGCAACCAATCGGGGCTGGGGGTCTTGGTTTGCCCGAAGCCCGTGTTACAAAGGTCCTAGGGGGTGCGGAAGGGCCACCCGCTGCGAGCATGATAGCTATCCATGCCCATGATATTCCGGTCGACTTTGACCCAGAGGCGATCGCAGCGGCAGAAGCCGCCGAAGAAATCTCGCCGAACGGGCGGAAAGATCTGCGCAACATCCCACTAATCACCATCGATGGTGCAGATGCCCGCGACTTCGACGATGCCGTTTGGGCGGAGAAAGACAATGACGGGTGGCACCTAATTGTCGCCATTGCCGATGTTTCCTGGTATGTGCGCGCCGGCGGGCCGCTCGACCGCGATGCGTTCAACCGCGGTAACTCTGTCTACTTCCCGAACAGGGTCGTTCCGATGTTGCCTGAGGTTTTGTCCAACGGGCTTTGTTCTCTAGTTCCCAAAAAAGATCGTGCATGCTTGGCCGTCCATATTTGGATTAACAGTGATGGGCAATTAAAACGCCATGAGTTCGTTCGCGGCATCATGCGATCTGCGGCACGTCTTACGTATGAACAGGTAGAAGCAGCGTGGACCGGGAGCCCAGACGATAACACCACCCCATTTCTCGAAAACGTCATCACACCGTTATACGGGGCGTTCCGCGCACTAAAATGCGCCCGCCTACGGCGCGGCACCATTGACCTGGAACTTCCGGAACGAAAGGTATTTATCGACCGTCGCGGTAATATCTCAAAGATTCAACCGGCCGAGCGGCTCGATAGCCATCGGCTGATTGAGGAGTTCATGATTGCCGCTAATGTTGCCGCGGCGGTAGCTCTTGAGGAAGAAAATGCGCCCTGCATGTACCGCGTGCATGACCGTCCTTCTATGGAAAAAGTGGAAGGTCTCCGCAAAACCCTAGCACCCTTGGGTATCAAGATGCCTAGTGGTCATGTGACTAAGCCACGTCATATTCAGCGGATTATTTCTCAGGCTAGGGGTAAGCCGGAGATGGAAATAGTTAACATGGCCGTGTTGCGATCGCAGTCTCAGGCTCAATATAGCCCGCACAATGTTGGACATTTTGGCCTCGCGATACGAAAGTATGCTCATTTTACGTCGCCGATCCGGCGGTATTCGGACCTCCTAGTACATCGGTCTCTTATTGCAGCCCTCGGGTTTGGGGATGATGGGCTTGCGACGGAAGACGGTGAACGGTTTACCGAGCTTGGAAAACATATATCTTTTACCGAACGCCGCGCCATTGATGCTGAACGCGAAGCAGTGGACCGATTGACGACACTGTATCTAGCCGACCATGTGGGTGCAGAGTTCGCCGCCCGGGTAAATGGCGTTCACAGAGCCGGATTGTTTGTAACGCTTATCGATACTGGTGCGGACGGCCTGGTGCCGATGTCGATGATCGGTGACGATCGCTTCGATTTCGATTCCGCGTCACAGCGTATCAAGGGTCGCCGAAGCGGCAAAGTTTATGGGATTGGGGATCCGATCACTGTCCGCCTTGAAAACGCAAATATTTACACCGGTTCGATAACATTTTCCGTCATCAGCGTAGGCGCCATGGAGACAGGTAATCGTAGCCATTGGTCGAAAAGAGAGAATTACCGCTCACGGGGAAAGAAAGCTAAACCAAGCAAACCAAATAAACCGCGTCGCAAGTGATAAAACTTGCGCTGCGGACTCAACCCCAATCAAGTGATAATTTATATCTCATGCTATACAGAATAAAGCGGTGTGATAGATACGTATCGTTTTGTGGAATCTGTCTTCCATGACAAAAGGGCGAAACAATGGCTTTTTTGTTATGAGTAATAGAATTCGTCGACGGCTAATGCATAGCCTCATGGCTATATCGCTTGCCGTTCTTTTATTCTTCGGCATTACTGCCTGCACTACTATTCCCTCTCCAGACCAGGCCGAGCAGGTCACCCAACATCAGGTAATTGAGACCGTATTCAAAAATATCGAAAAACGCTATGCCGCGGCGGCAACCATCGGGAATATCTCTATTGCCGGTCTGAAGAGTCTGTCGAAAACAGATGCGCTTCTATCAATCGGAGAAAGTCGAGAATTGATCAAACTTCACTATGACAATCACTTAATAGGGAGTTGGCGTAAACCGCAGCCTAACGACTACGACCTTTGGGCAGCGCTAACCTCCAGCGCGCTGACGGCCGGCTGGGCGCAGTCGGGCAAGTTGCGCACCGAGGATCGCGGAGGGCTTTTGGACCGCTTCTTTAAAGCTGGTCTGGCGAAGCTTGACCACTATACCCGCTATGAAGGACCAGATAAGGCTCGTAATACCCGTGCGCGTCGCGAAGGATTTGGCGGTCTGGGTGTCACAATCCGCCACGACGAAGACAAAACCTTCGTGAGAAGGGTCCATGAGGGCACCCCGGCATTCAATGCGGGGGTGCTGGTCGGTGATCAGATCACCCACATCGACGGAAAGTCACTCACCGCTCTATCGCAACGGAGCGTTATTGGCAAACTTAGGGGCCCCATTCACAGCCGTGCGGACCTGACCATCATCCGCAACTCTAGTCCATCGCCGTTAACGGTTACATTGATACGGGCGCATATCATTTTGCCTACAGTCACATCGACACTGGAAGACGGGGTCTTGAATATCATCATTTCTGGCTTCAATCAGGGAACCTCCCGCAGCATTGGTAAGATCCTTTCGGAAACCGAACTGAGCAGCGGCAATGTGAAAGGCATTATTCTGGATCTCCGGGGTAATCCGGGGGGGCTTCTGGATCAAGCTGTGGCGATAGCTGACTATTTTCTAAATAACGGTCGGATCATTTCGACCCGCGGGCGCCATAGGCGCGCAAATCAAACGTTCGATGCTTCTTGGGGAGAACGCGCACCAAAACTGCCAATAGTCATTCTCGTAAACGGCCTATCTGCTTCGGCGGCAGAAATCGTTGCTGTGGCTATGCGCGACCGGAGCCGCGCGGTCATCGTCGGAACTTCTTCATATGGCAAGGGCAGCGTACAAACCATCGTCCGCCTTCCGAATGGAGGCGAATTAACTTTAACCTGGGCATATATGATTGCCCCCTCGGGTTTCAATTTGCAGAATCACGGCGTCATCCCGGCTATATGCACGTCAGGATCGGAGGATCGGCTCAGAGCGATGATGAGTTCCGTTAAGAGGGATATGGGGTCTGGCGACCCTACTTTGGCAGCCATGTTGGCATCCCGATATGCGGTTCGAAGCGACCCAACCGAGGCACGCAAAATGTGCCCACCTTCGAAACGGGAACGCCCGGAGGATACTGAAATCGCACGCTATATTCTGAAACATGGGGAAATTTACCATAAGGCGTTACACGATGGGGCTCCAGCAATCGCTGAACGATGAGCGTGGAAGAAAGCTTGACAGAAAGGGGGGAAAGCTTCAGGTTCCGGCGCAATTTCAAAAAGACTAAGTTCTCGTCAGGAGACTACGCATGGCCAAGTCGAACACAATCGTGATAAAGCTCCTTAGCTCCGCTGATACTGGTTATTACTATGTCGCAAAAAAAAATCCGCGGACGCAAACCGAAAAACTGGAATTTCGAAAATACGATCCGGTAGCCCGCAAACACGTGATGTTCAAGGAAGCTAAAATTAAGTAGCAACTTATATAAAGTGGACCCGAAAAAGCCGCCCATTGGGCGGCTTTTTCGTTGCAAATTTTTATCGTATCTAATCGATTTCACCTTTCCGTAGACAACGCCTCGGTCACTTAATCCACCCCCTGTGCCGGCGGCAAGGCCACCCTTAAAGACAATTCCTTTAGCCGATCATCGAGCACGGGCACGGGCGCCTTCATCATCAGGTCCTGCGCCTGCTGGTTCATGGGGAACAGAATGACTTCACGGATGTTGGGCTCGTCGGCTAGCAACATCACCATCCTATCTATTCCCGGTGCCGAGCCACCATGGGGCGGGGCACCGAACTTCAGCGCATTGATCATTCCGGCAAATTCTGTTTCCACCTTCTCCTGAGAATACCCCGCTATTTCAAAGGCTTTGTACATAATTTCTGGTCGATGATTCCGAATAGCGCCACTCGACAGTTCTATACCATTGCAGACGATATCATATTGGTAAGCAAGGATATCCAGCGGATTTTTTGACTCCAGAGCTTCCAGTCCTCCCTGCGGCATGGAAAACGGATTGTGGCTAAAATCTATTTTGCCCGTATTTTCATCGAACTCATACATCGGATAGTCCACAATCCAGCAAAATTCGAATTTGTTCTGATCGACTAGTTCCAAGGTTTCGCCAATCTGTGTCCGCGCTTGACCTGCGAACGACGCAAAGTCTCTAGGCACGCCGGCAACAAAAAACACCGCATCACCGTCCTTCAGCCCGAGTTCGGAACGCAATGTCTCTGTGCGTTCCCCGCCAATATTTTTAGAGACTGGTCCCGCCCCCTCGCCATCTCGATAAAAAATGTAACCGAGGCCTGGCTGTTCCTCTTTCTGCGCCCACGAATTCATACGGTCACAGAACGCACGGGAACCACCGCCGGGTGCAGGAATTGCCCAAACACGGACGTTTTCATCTTTTTCAATCATGCCAGCAAAAATCTTGAAACCGGACCCCCGGAAAGTATTTGTTACATCGCTCATTTCGATGGGGTTCCGAAGATCCGGTTTGTCGCACCCATACTTCTGCATCGCATCCGCATAGGTAATACGAGGGAAAGGAGCCGGAGATACGACCCGGCCGTCGGCAAACTCTTCAAAAACACCGTGCAGAACTGGTTCTATCGCCGCAAACACGTCGTCCTGAGTAACAAACGACATCTCGATATCCAGTTGATAAAACTCGCCCGGTGAGCGATCTGCGCGAGCATCCTCGTCACGAAAACAGGGCGCGATCTGGAAATATTTATCAAACCCTGCAACCATAATTAACTGCTTGAACTGTTGTGGGGCCTGCGGCAAAGCATAGAACTGACCAGGATGTAGCCGGCTCGGGACCAAAAAGTCGCGCGCGCCTTCGGGCGACGTGGATGTTAAGATCGGCGTCTGAAATTCCATGAAACCTTGATCGATCATACGACGGCGGATACTCGAGATCACTCCACCTCGCAAAACGATGTTCCGGTGTACCTTTTCGCGCCGAAGATCGAGGAAGCGGTAACTTAGCCGCGTTTCCTCGCCGTAGTCACGGTCGCTGTTCACTTCCAAAGGCAGTTTTTCGGCGGTCCCCAATACCTCGCAATTCTCAATCCGGAGTTCAACTTCGCCTGTCAACAGATCAGGGTTCTTCATTTCGCCGTCGCGCTCTTCAATCTTCCCCGTCACGCAAATAACGCTTTCGAGTCGCAACCCCTCGATCTCCGGGAAAATTTCAGAATCGATTTCGATCACGCACTGGGTGAGGCCAAAATGATCCCGCAGGTCCAAAAACAGCAAGTTCCCATGATCGCGCTTCCGGTGGACCCAGCCGGACAGTCGAGCTTCGGTGCCGGCGTTTGCCGCACGGAGTTCTCCGCAGTTATGCGTTCGGTATTGGTGCATTCCCGGACCCTTGTTCGGATAGTCAATGACGTGTTCGCGCCTTTATCGACGGTCGTTGCGGGTTTTATAGTGATCAGCCGCCGGCTTCAAGTAATGCCGGAAACCGTGTATGAAATCTTCCATGCCAATAATAACAGACACTTCAGAACTCACCGCTTTCTGCAAGCGCGCCGCGGCCTTTCCTTACATCACCGTTGATACCGAATTCATGCGGGAAAAAACCTATTGGCCCCGCCTTTGTCTCGTGCAGGTGGGCACGCCAGCCGAAGCCATGGTCATCGACGCCCTACCCCACGGCATCGACCTTTCACCACTTTTCGAGCTATTGGCCGATCAATCCGTTCTCAAGGTGTTTCACGCTGCGCGACAGGATATTGAAATATTCGTGAACTTGACAGGTCAGGTCCCTTCACCTCTATTCGATACCCAGATCGCCGCCATGGTCTGTGGATACGGAGATTCCGTAGGGTACGAACGACTAGTTCGAGATATCGCCAGAAAATCGGTCGACAAAACCATGCGTTTCACAGATTGGTCGAGACGGCCGCTGGGCGAAAAACAGATCGATTATGCTTTGGGTGATGTGACCCACCTCCGAAAAATTTACACCAATTTCGCGAAACAACTGGAAGATTCCGGCCGTGCGGAATGGCTGTCGGAAGAGATGGAGGTTTTGAAAGATCCCGCGACTTATCTGACATCGCCAGAGGATGCCTGGAAACGGCTCAAAACCCGGAGCCGGAAACCAAGGTATCTCGCCAACGTGCAGGCACTCGCAGCATGGCGCGAAGCGACGGCTCGGGAGAACGACATTCCTCGAAGTCGGGTTCTGAAAGATGAATCCATAACGGAAATTGCCGCCCACACCCCGGCATCAGCGGACGAGTTGATAGGACTACGCGCGGTTAGACGCGATCGCGTAGGCGACGACCGTGCACGTGAACTCATCGGCGTTCTCGATCGAGTAAGGGCCATGGGAAACGAAGAATTGCCTGAACCACCACCAGAGCGGCCTCATATGTCGGATAATGGTTCCTCAACGGAACTATTGAAGGTGCTCCTCAAGCTCAAATGCGACAATCACAAGGTTGCTCAAAAACTTGTAGCATCGTCGGGCGATATTGAGGCTATTGCCGCGGATGACAACGCCGAAGTCCGAGCTTTAGCAGGCTGGCGTCGCGACATATTCGGCGAAGACGCACTCCGCTTAAAACATGGCCAGCTTGCACTTACCGCGGAAGGGTCGCGGATAAATATTATAGAAACTCCAGATTGATACGCCACAATCCCTGTTTTCCTAGGATCCTTGCGTCGCCACCACATTGTTCGCTTTATTTTCCGTGGTCGGCACTCCTTAGACTATGTAGCACCTCACGGGCTAGGGGTACCGTGATACTCCGCCTAGTCTCCAGAGAGGCATAGTTCAACTGGCTGACCAAAGCGCGCGCTGTTTCAAATGAACGGTCCATCCGGTTAACTAAGTAGGTCAGAACCTCTGTACCAACTTTCATATGCTGGTCCGCGAACATCTTTATCATTACAGCTGCAATCAGAGTTTCGTCAGGCGCATGTATACTAATATTGGTTGCAGCGCCGAGCCGGGATTTCAAATCTGGAAGCCTTCCCTCCCATCGCGCCGGAGGCGTTCGAGTGGCAACCAACAGGTGTGTGCCCGCAGCGGCAGCCGCATTGAACAAATGAAACAATTCCTCATCATTCTGGGGGTCGTCTGGTGAATCGACAAAAACTGGACCGGCAAGGGAAGAACCGTCCGGCGAAGCCGCAGGCTCGAAGGTCGAAGCACTCACCCTTTGTTTCCAAACCAGACCCAAGTGGGTCTTTCCACACCCAGCTGGACCGACTAGTACTAATGCGGCTCCGGGCCAATCGGGCCATTTGTCTACCCAAGCCACGGCATCCGAGTTCGAAGAAGATACCAGAAAATCCTCCCTCCCCATTGCCGCCCGATGGCGTAGATCGAGCGCCATCTGTTTTCCCCTCGTACTTTTCACCGCCCGTTGGCTCCGTCTTCAACGCCGGTGGTCTGCCGTGTCCAAGACACTACGTAGCCCGCGCCGGAAATTGCGGTCGTTGCGGCGACAACATAAATAGCGACATCTACCACCGCCTCTATATCCAATGCGAAGCCCATTGCGGCCAGTACGATCGCCGCAAGAGCGAGTTGGGCGGCGGTGTTGACCTTGCTAATGATTAATGGGCGCATTTTCACTTCAAGCCTTAACAAAAATAAAATCATTACGCCGCCAACGATAAGTAAGTCGCGAAAAACCACCAGCATAACCAGCCAATTGGGAAGGCTCCCCTGAAATCCCAATGTTATGTAAACCCCGACCAAAAGGGTCTTATCGGCCATTGGGTCGAGAATAGCGCCGAGCTGGGTCGTCTGGTCGTTGTGTTTGGCCAGATACCCATCCAATGCATCTGAAATGCCAGCCAGAACGAAAAGCACAAAGGCCGCCCGGTACTCCGAGTGCATGATCAGGTAGACCGCGACAGGAACCGATAGAAGACGGGCGAAGGTGATCAGGTTTGGAAGGTTCACCTAGAAATGCCCCTGCTTTCCGGCATGGTGTCAGATTGTGGGGTTTTTTCAGATGAAGGAGCGGCAGGATACTCTGAACCAGTTCCAACCAACGGCGGCGGGCTCCTATATTCATTCCGGGTGTCTTGCAGCACCCAGTTGACTGCCCGGCCCTCGAGCAGAAGGTCGTATTGCGCTAAGGCTGTACGCAGCTTGGCCAAATTTCCAAAATATTTGAGGCGGATAGTCGCCTGAGCCCTCGAAATCATTACCAGTTCTATATTATGTATTAATGATACCTCGCCTAGGCGTCTGCGCATCTCAACCCATTCTCGTAGATTGTTCAACCGGACCTGAGCGGTGAGGTGATTACTGTTATCGAGCTGGAGAATATTATCTAGCTTCCAGTCGTCCTCAATCTGCCGAGAAATTTCCAAGGCAATACGGCTAAGCGCATTCGAATCAGGTTCGTCATCTTCTATCCGGAAGACCCTGATTTCGGTCCTGTCGGCCCACGGCCCACCAAAATACCGTGTAGTAACATTAACATTTCTAACGCCGGAGACCGTTAAAGTTTCAACCACAGCCTCCGCGATAATGACCGTGGCAGCGCCGTAGCGCTCGCCGATTGTATCGATCTGCGACCTGTCGCCCATCGCGGCCTGTTCAGCGCTGAGGTCGCGGATATCGATTAGATCGCCGACCGGCAGTTTTAGCGGAACCAGTCCACCAGATGGCGGCAAGGTTTTCCAAGCGTCAAACCAAGGGTTGCGCGCGTCCCATAAAAGTTTGGCGCCGATGGAGTCCAACACCGGCAGCAGAAGCACTGGTTTCGATTTCGTCTCTGCGAAGGTAATACCGGCACTTCGTAGGAACTGGCGAACCTCCATCCGCCTGAACTGAAAACTTAAATTTCCGATATAGCGGACTCGGGAGGTCCTCTCCTCATCAATACCGAAACTCTGCACCATAGGTACTAGATCTGTATGCGTCGGGAACGGCACGACAGTCAGCTGATCTGTCGGAACCAAGCGCATTAGAAGTCTTTTAAAAGCCCGGCCGTGCGCTTCGATAATAGCTTCCTGACGCGCATTCGCAGCCGTATTTGCGGTTCGGTCTACTTCGATTTTGGTGACTTTATATATGTTTGCCGCCTGTGCTTTAGTCATCGTTGGTGGCAGGAAACATAAAATGCACAACAGCCAAGCCAACGCGGAACAGATTCGCTCGATGCCGTTCAAATATTGCCAAGCATTGGCTATTCTTCGCGGATGTGAACTCGTCCGGTTCATGATTTCTCTATTCTACCACCACCAAGGCGTAGCAGTTATTAGCGGTCCAAGATACAAAGACTCAGGGGTTGATATAGAGGCAGGGGCCGACCTTGTCGAACGTATAAAGCCGCTCGCCCGATCTACTGAACGCGCAGGGGCACTGGGCGGGCTTGGTGGTTTCGGCGGATTGTTCGACCCGAAAGCCGCCGGATACGGCGACCCTATGCTCGTCGCGGCTACCGACGGCGTAGGAACAAAGCTGAAAATTGCCATCGAGACCAATCACCACGATACGGTAGGAATCGACCTAGTCGCGATGTGCGTCAACGACCTAGTCGTTCAGGGGGCGGAACCACTGTTTTTCCTCGACTACTTCGCGACAGGCCGACTGGATCCAAGTGCCATCGCGGCAGTCATCGCAGGAATCGCCGCAGGCTGCCGGGAAGCAGGCTGTGCACTGATTGGGGGCGAGACCGCGGAAATGCCGGGTATGTACGCTGACGGTGACTACGACCTCGCCGGGTTTTCCGTCGGCGCCGTAGAACGGGGAAATCTGCTGCCCCAGGAAGATATCGCTCCGGGAGACATCATTATTGGATTCGCCTCGTCCGGGGTGCACTCGAACGGATTTTCGCTAGTGCGTCACGTGCTCACTAGCAAAGATATAGAGTTTTCCGCTCCTGCAGCATTTGATCCACAAATTAGCTGGGGAGAAGCGCTCCTACATCCGACTAAAATCTATGTCAAACCGTGTCTGGAGCTCCATAACGCGCTGTTAACCAAGGGGTTTGCCCATATTACCGGCGGCGGCTTGATGGAAAATATACCGCGTATCCTGCCCGATGGGATGGCAGTCGAGTTGGACCCCAGAGCCTGGCAAATACCGCCGGTGTTTGAATGGCTGAAAATAGAAGGTGGAATCTCAGCGGGTGAAATGGTCCGAACCTTCAATTGCGGCATCGGTATGATCGCGGTTGTCGCGCCCCACAATGTAGAAGAGGCAATGGAGCGGCTTATTCAAGCTGGTGAAACCGCTACCCGTATTGGCCGGGTAGTCGCAAGAGGTAGCGATGAAGCAGTCCGAATTCTGGGACTAAAAGACGTATGGCGAGAGTAAAAACTGCAGGACTTCTATCTGGTCGCGGATCCAACCTGCAAGCGCTCATCAATGCCGCAGCAAATGAGAAATTTCCAGCTGAGATTGTTCGTGTGATATCAAATGTACCCGGTGTCGTTGGATTGCGTCGGGCGGAGAAAGCCGGCATTGCTACCACCACTATAAATCACCG
>JAYYZV010000031.1:0-39010 GCA_036339975.1 Pseudomonadota bacterium
GGAGAAAGCGATACAGATGAATTTCTCGATCTGCTATCAGACGATTCTCCGACGCCCGAAGCGATCGTCGGCGATCTCATCGATAGCGAAACACGCGCGAAATGGATTGCCGAGGCGATGGAACACCTGACACAGCGGGAACGCGAGGTAATCGACCGGCGCTTCTTTAGAGACGACAAAATCACCCTCGCAGAGATTGGCGAGACTTTCGGTATCACGAAAGAGCGTATTAGACAGATCGAAGGCAAAGCGCTTTCGAAGCTTCGCGATGCGCTCCATGACAAAGTTAATGACGGGGCCTCGATAAACTGAGCCATTCAATGCCCTGAATACAAACCGGGGTACTTCGTAGGGGCCGATTTTTATTTCAAGGGCCGCTTTAGTGTCTCGGCTGTCGAATTGCTTACATTAATATTGAAACCGGCGATGTTCATATGGTTCCCGATCTGTAATCTTGACCGCTTTCTTGTAAAACATGGGCTGTAATGGGCATATTCCGGTCAAGAAATGGTTACGCAGGTTCGAATCCCGGCGCTCCAATTAAGGCTTAAAAACAATGGGTTAAGCTAAATTAGGAGCACTAAATACCAAAATTTAAGGCGTTCTGCGGGTCAACGGGCCGCTGGTTCGAATCCAGTCGCTCCGACCTAATTTACTGACTATTAACAATAATTTAAAAAAAAACGGAGCCCCTAGCCCCGCTTTTTTTGGGGCGCACCCCACCTCGTATCCCCGCTACTAGGGGCGGAAATACACCCTATTAGCGGGGCTCAGACAGGCCTAAATGGAAGTTTTTAACCACTTTCTCTCTATTTGATAGACCCCAAATAAGCTTCTGCCTATTTGGGGACCTTCGGGCTCATAAACTAAGCACTTATTAAAATAGTTTTCAGTTACTCCTCTGAAGCCCCCGTCTTCTCTGCTGTCTCTGTTGATTTTTTTCCAAAAACCTTTTCATGCATTCCAAACTGAAAATACACTCCGAAAGCCAAGATTAATACTGAGATAATTTGATAAGCAGAACCCCCAGCCATAAGCTGCTTCATGGCCATGATGGGATCTAGCAAGATAAGTATTAGCGCTAGAGACGACACAATCAGACTGCCGGATAGCAGGCCTACGGTTACTGGAATAAGGATCTTTCTGAGAAGAAAAGTAATGGCGATCCCGACTATAAGGGAGATGATTAAAACGAGTCCGCCGGATCCCGCCCCAAAAAGACCGTTAAGAATTAGGATGATTAAACCAGTGAATGCAAGTCCGGCTATAACATAGGTTCCAATCCGCGCGAGGAAAAAAAGAACCGCGGTAATTACGATGATTATAGCCCATGGGATAAAGCTTCCGAAAAGTGCGCCGCCTCCGGCCATCGTTGACGCAACCACCATCGAAATGATTGAACTTATAAAAAATGACCCAGCAAGAACTTTATTATAATGTTGCTGTCCGTACCTTGCGGTCGCGTAAGCAGTTAATAGACCTACTATTATCGATACAAAAGTATAGATTTCCATTGGAGCCTCCCAGCAGCTTAATGCTTGCGTAAGTTAATTTGCCGAATTCAGTCCTTGCAAGACTAATATGTGGTTGTCCGTCGCGTCCAGAGTTTGGTTGATCAAGACGGTTATTTTATTTTGTATATAAAAATGGCAGCTGGATCTGAATTTTATGGTCGGAACGTGACGCGGTTTGTCAGCGGGCTTGAATTTAGCCCAACAGGTTTCTGTTTCGGATCCAGTCCCTCCAACGATTTCTTTTACAAAGCAGAAAATGCTGAAAAAAACCTCAATTTGTGGCTTGGAGTTTAGCGGTTATGTTTTTTATTACTTTTGGGCGACTACTTGCGTCGCGTCGCCCAAGGGGGTTGGTTAGACTCTATGGCGTTCTTTGTGTCTCTCTGCCTGACAACGATATTTATTCCAGATACAATTCGGCCGGACATTGTCTGAATGCAGGACCGAATGGATCTGTCGATATTTAACAAATGGCTTGCTAGTATTCAGAAATGGGTCGAACTCGACCTGTTGACGGTTAGTACCGGAACTCAGGCTGCTGCTATAGCGATTGCGTTTATTGTTGCGCTCATTCTTGCGAACCCGGCCCGTCAGACATACCTTAAAATCTTCGACTTTTTGCCTGACCGATGGCGAGTTGCGGTGGCGCGGCCGGTACGCGAACTCTCCCTGTCGATTAATTGGCTAGTCCTGCAAATTGGCATTTTCATCATTGCGGAAGCGATGGGTTGGCCTGACAAACTCTTGGACATCACTGTCAGTCTTTTGACCGCTTGGGTAGTTATAAGGATCGCATCGCAGCTGATCCGCGATCCCGTTTGGGCAAACCTTTTCGCCTGTACGGCTTGGGGTATTGCAGCGTTGAGTATCGTTGATCTTCTGTCACAGACCGTGGAGTTGCTTGACGCAGCTGCGCTCAATGTCGGCGACGTTAAGATATCGGCGCTTACGGTAATCCAGGGTGTTTTGACGCTGATCGTGTTGTTGTGGTTGGCGACACTGTCGTCGCGGCTACTTGAACAGAAGGTACAAAGCCTGCCGAACTTGACACCTTCGGTTCAAGTGCTGATCGGTAAGATGATCAAGATTGTTTTTGTGATGGTTGCGATCCTTGTGGCAATCAATACCGCCGGAATAGACTTGACCGCGTTTGCTGTGTTCTCCGGTGCCCTTGGAGTAGGTGTTGGATTTGGCCTACAGAAAGTGGTCTCGAACTTTATCAGTGGGATAATTCTGTTACTCGACCGTTCCGTCAAACCTGGCGATACGATTGTGGTTGCTGGATATTATGGCAGGGTGGATTCTCTTGGCGCGCGTTATGCGTCGGTGATTACGAGAGATGGGGTCGAGCACCTGGTCCCGAATGAGGAATTCATCAACACCCGGGTGGAAAATTGGTCCCATAGCAATGAAACAATTCGACTTAAAACCGATGTCGGGGTTCATTATGACTCTGACCTCAAGAAGGCTATGGAATTGTGTCTGGACGCCGCAGCGAATACCGACCGGATTCTGACCTATCCCAAACCAGTCTGTCTATTAACGAGTTTTGGCGACAGTTCTATCGACCTTCAGGTGCGTTTCTGGATCAATGATCCGATGAATGGCCGAGCAAATGTTATCAGCAATTTATTGTTGGGTATTTGGGAACGTTTCGCCGAAAATGGTATTCAAATCCCCTATCCACAGCGAGACCTGCACTTGCGCACTTCGGATATTGAACCCGCAAAAGAAGTTGATTTGCCTGTTTAGGCTTTAATAAAAGTTTGGACCGGCTGGCGGCTAAAAGATAGCCGGTTCAAAGCGAGCCTCTATGACTTTTTAATCATGGGGCAGAGGGTGCCGCCGGTCGGTGACGCTATTGGCTTTGCTGGGGGCGGGAGCCATACTTGGAAGTTATCTATGACACTCACTATTAGGTATACTAGAGCCGAGTATTCTGTGAATGCGGGGTGTCGAGAGGATTATTCGGGCAAAGGGAGATTGGTTAGTTGAGCAAAAATGTTGAAGAGATTAAATATGATTTGGCGGTAGCCTATCGTATTCTGGCTAACGAGGGTGTTCTGGATACTTTCGGACATGTGAGCGTAAGACACCCTGAAAATCCCGACCGTTATTTTCTTTCTCGGTCGCGAGCCCCAGAACTGGTAGAGCCCGCAGATCTAATCGAATATGACCTCGAGTCTGTCCCGGTAACCACTTCCAATCTTGCTCCCTATTCGGAGCGTGTGATCCACGGTGAGATTTTTAAGGCAAGGCCTGATGTCATGGCCGTGTGCCACCATCATGCCGCCGCCTTCATGCCGCTAATTATTACCCAAACGGATTATACACCTGTTGTTCATCTCGGGTCGGTCGGGGGTCAGACACCGCCGTGGTGGGATCAGCGCGCCGAATTTGGAGATACAAATTATCTCGTGGTCAAACCGGAAGAGGGCCGGTCTTTGGCTGAGGCGTTGGACACCCATATGATGGTCCTAATGAATCGACACGGCGTAACATCTGTAGGCACAGACCTTTGTGATCTTGCGTTCCGTTGTGTCTATTCCTGCCGTAATGCTGAGTTCCAGACACAGGCAGAGCTAAGTGGGAAGATTGACCCGCTTAGCAAGGGCGATATCGAATTTGGAGCCGGTTCCAGCGGAATGAAGATAGGGCATGCGCGGGCTTGGGAACATTGGAGTGTGCGGCTGCAACGGAGCAATTGGCTGCCGCCCAGAGTTTGAGTGGTGCCATGGGATTGCGTCTTACGCGATCAATACCGTCAGGCCGTCACCGCCGGATCTGTCGTAGCAACCTTTGGATTGCGGTTCTCTGTGATCATCATCGATAAAAAAGCGGCAAAAAAAGCAAGGCCGATTGAAATGAACCATACCCAGTCATAGCGGGCGAAAAGCTCGTATAAGTATCCTCCCATAAAGGATCCCAGGGCCCCACCGAGCGCGTGCAGCGCAAAGATAAGTCCCATCGTCAAACCCATTATGTGGCGACCAATATGGGTTGCAACAATGCTCGCAACAATGGGGAATGTAGCGTAATCGAATATTCCGAACGTTATTGCAAAAATATAGAGCACCGTTGAGTTCCCGGCGATGTGTATCAACATTATGAAGGAAAGCGCCCGGACGAAATAACAGCTGGCTAAAAGCATCGGCCGATGGTAGCGGTCAGATAACCAGCCATATCCGATCATTCCGATGAGGCTGAAAAGCGACAATACACCATAGGCCGTGGCGCTCTGCACCGGCGGAAACCCGCAGCTGACGGCATACGGGATCAGGTGCACCTTTACCACACCAGCCGTAGTGAAACCGCAAATAAAGAATCCCCCACCCAATAGCCAAAACACCGGCATACCGACCAGCTCGCCGATCGTCTCTAAGACCGATTTTCGAGCTGTTCCGGAATCGGCTTTGGGTCGCGGCTCTTCCTTTCCAATTAGCAAAAATACGAACAAGGCTGTTAGAAGGATAATAATGCCAGCGATCAGAAAGCTATTTCGCCATGCTAGCCAAGTAATAAGCAGCGCAAAAAGAGGCATAATGGCGAACTGGCCACCGGTGCTGCCAGATGTAGCGATACTCGTCGCCAATCCTAGGCGTTGTTTAAAGTGATGTGCGATCGTCGTCGATACCAACGATGGCGACATCGCCGCGAACGCGACACCACCAACGAGGCTAAATATTACAATCAGTTGCCAAGGCTCCTGCATGAACGAGCACAATATGTACACGACCCCTATAACGGTCATACCAACCGCGTAAATTAATCGGGAACCGAGCCGATCGATCATTGAACCAAGAACCGGAGCTGTCGCCGCCATAGTGACCATCATCAATGCGCTGGCTGTCGCAACGAACTTGTATGACCAACCCATGTCTTCTTTCCAGAACGGCATCATTAGGCCTAGGCTGTTTCGGGCCGTGATCACAATGCTCAGCATCAGGAAAAGAGCGCCCACGATAACCCAGCCGCGCTTCGGGCCGGGCGAGTCTGGGTTTCTGGGTATTCTATCGGACAATTAGAGACTTTCTTCAAAATCAGCGGGTTAAACTAGTTTGCTTCCTTTTTCAGGCACATGGGTTACACCACGTTTTATCACTGTTAGTATAGGTATGAGTGCGGAGGAATCCGTGAAGTCCAATTCTGGGTTAAGTCTACCAGAATCGGAGAAACCAAAAGACGGAACCCTGATTGGGAGGAGTAAAGCTATGAAAAACGTGTTTGGAAAAATTTCTACTGTGGGAGTTGCCGCCGCTACTGCGCTGGCGATTGCAATGCCCGCGCAGTCGGCGGAGGTTCTCAAGCTCTCCACCGCGCTTGGTCAGAAACACGATCAGTCACAAGCCCTGTTTGCGACGTTTACGAAAAAAATGAAAGAGGACGAAAGTGTCGTCAAAGTAAAATATATCGGGGGTCCCGAGGTAACGCCAAACCGTAAACAAGGCGCGGCGATGAAACGCGGTCTGATCGATATTGTCATGTCTCCGACGACCTATTATGCAAACTTGGTGACGGAAGCGCGATTGACGGGAATTTCTGACATGCCGCCATCCGAGTGGCGCAAGAACGGCGGCCACGAATTGTTTAACAAGATTTGGGCAAAGAAATTGAACGCTGTTATTCTTGCTTGGCCAAATTGGTATAACCAAAGCATTTTCTATCTCTGGATGAAGAATAAACCCACCTTGGATAAGGTGACCGGTATAAGCCTGAAGGGGCTTAAGTTTCGGACGACGCCGCTTTACACACCGTTTCTGAAAGCGATGGGCGCCACGACAAAAAATATTTCACCCGCAGAAATATATACAGCTCTGGAGCGCGGCGTGGTTGACGGGCTTGCATGGCCCGAGGGCGGGGTTGCATTCCGTGGTTGGCATCGGTTCATCAAGTACAAGGTTGGCCCGGCGTTTTTCCGGTCATCGACCATGTTGGCAATGAACAAAACGCGCTTCGATAAGTTATCAAAAAAGGGGCAAGATCAGTTGATAGCAGCTGGTTTGCACTATGAAAATGAAAGCGGAGCAGTTCTAAAGGCTGGTGTGGCTAAGGATAATGCAAAGATTTATGCTGATGGTGTGACGGCATACAATGTGCCTGGCGATTATGGTAAAGCCTTCACCTCTACAATTATTAAGGCCAATTGGGCGGATGCTTCCAAACGTAAAGATAAGATGATGGTTGATTGGAATCTTCTGAAGTCGAAGATGCTGAAATAGCGATCACATCGTTTGAACGATAAAGCGCCGCCCAATGGGCGGCGCTTTTTTTGCTACATCAAGCTCGGGAGCCAAAGTGCGAGGCCTGGCGCGGCGCATAAAATCAGGATCAGGATTGCGTCGCATACTAGGAAAGGGAATGCGGCCTTGGCGACCTGAAAAAGCGTGGTCCCCTTAGGCGCCACGCCCAACATAACGTAGAGCAGTAACCCGAATGGTGGTGTGGTTCCCGCCATTTCGATGGTTATCAGAACGAAAAGCCCGAACCAGATCAGGTCGAATTGCAGCGCAGCGGCGAGTGGAAAGAAGATCGGCACCGTGATCAGCATCATCGATGTCGCATCCATAAACATACCTAATAAGATTAGGACGCAAAACATTAGGAACAGGATCATGTAGCGATGCAGCTCATAACCGGTTACCCATTCGATCAGCCCTCTGGATGCACCGGAATAGGACAGCATCTGGCTAAAGACGGTCGAGTTCATGATAATGAGAAAAACCATCGCACCTACACGGACCGTGCCTTCCAGCGATGTGGAGATTGAACTGAAGGTTAGAGCGCGGAATAGGATAGCGAGTATAAACACGCCTAATACTCCGCAGGCCGCCGCTTCCGTTGGCGTTGCCCAGCCCAGAACGATAAAGCCAACCACCATGAATACCACGAGGCCCATCGGCAAAATATTGGTTATCACAAGCTTCGCCCGTGTGCCCATGGACATGGGGTCTACATCATAGGCGGGCGCTGAGCCGGGATAGCGGATAAGTTGTAAAGTGATCATTCCTGCGTATAGGGATGCTAAGACGAAACCCGGGAGAAAACCGGCGACTAGGAGACGTCCAACATCAATTTCGGCAATAGCCGCAAGCAAAACGCCAAGGGCTGATGGCGGGATTATCATTGCTAGCCCGCCGGTTCCCAGAATTGGCCCCATAGACATTTGACTAGAATACCCGCGGCGTTTCATCTCGGGCACCATCAGCGAACCAAGCATTGCTGTGTTTGCCATCGATGATCCCGTAAGCGTCGAGAATATTGAGCCACCCGCAACCGTCAGATAGCAAAGTCTGCCCGGCAGCCGACCAAAGATGGCGTCCAGACCGTCGAACACTTTTATGGCAAGTCCGGTATGGAAAAAAAGAGATCCCATAAGGATAAACATCGGAACAGGCCCGAGGATAAAGCGCGATATCAGTTGTGTAGAGTTGTCGGCGACCTGAATCAGCGCACCAAGGTCAAATCCGGTGAAAATGTATACCGCAATAAAATTTGTTGCGATAAATGCGAAGGCGACCGGTACCCCCAGTGCCATAAAGGAGATAACCAGCCCAAGAAGGAAGGCAAAGGCCCAGTACCATTCCATATTTACATCCCTTCCCTTACGTCAGTTCGGCTACCAAACATTTCGTCAAACCCTAAAAGGAACCGGATAAACTCCACTGCTACGAGGAAAAACCCGATGGGCATTGGCGCGTAAATCCACCATAGCTCCAACTCAATACTTCGCTCGTCAATTGCCTCATCGACATATGCCTCGATCGTCAACTCCAGAGAGTAGTATGCGAGGAGAAGCGATCCGACGATCACAACAAGGTAGGCGATTTTAGAAGTTATTTTTCTGGCGCCGGGCGCTAAAAGTTCATTCACTGCGTCAATGAAAACATGGCCTTTTATTCGTGCAAGCCACGGTGCCGCAAGAATCGTAAACCACAACAGACCGTATTCTACCACCCCAAGTGTCCCTTCCCAAGGTTGCAGTCCAACCAATGGGAGTAGAACATCCATCACAATTAGAATGAAAATTGCGAATACGATGAGGCAGGAAAGTGTTTTAAGCGCATTGATAAGCCAGTCATGCGCTTTTGCGATGGCTTGCACGTTAGCTCCCTCTTTATAGATGCGGTTTTATTTGCCCGCTTACGGAAAGATTAGTCGGGTTTCATGCCGGGAACAAGGAGCGCTGGAGATGCAAATAAACTAAGTTTGGTGATGATTGGTGTTATGGCAAAATCTATGTCAGGCCTACCCCAATCGGACCATTCGTGGTTTTGTGGACAAACTGGTCAACATATGGGTTCCCTGAATCAGACAGTTCGTCAGGACTGCCTATCCAGACCGTCCGACCATCGTTCATCATTACAATCCGGTCAGCGACGTGGCGCGCGGCATCAAGATTGCTTGTAATGGTGATTATAGTAGCACCTAGCTCTCGAACGTTTTCTATAATCAGGTCATTGATGATGTTTGTCATGATGGGGTCAAGCCCGGCGGTCGGCTCGTCTAGTAGAAGGATATCCGGCTCGTCGGCAAGTGCCCGGGCAATCCCTACGCGTTTCTGCATGCCGCCAGAAAGTTCGACTGGATAGAGCACGGCTGTCTCGTCGGAGAGCCCGACTGCCGCAAGCTTTTTGTGAGCCAGTTCGATTGCTTCTGCCTTCGGCATTTGGGTGTTTTGCCGAAGCCGAAAAGTAATATTTTCCCATACGGTCAGGCTGTCGAACAGGGCTGACCGCTGAAACAGCATGCCGAGGTGCGCAATTTTGCCGCGTTCATTGTCGTTCAGGCCGATCATTTCATGACCGCGCACTAAAATCGAGCCAGAATCCGGATCAAACAGCCCGGCGATGGTTTTTAGTGTGACTGTTTTTCCCGACGCAGAAGGACCGATTAGCACGAGCGATTCTCCGGGGTCGACCGAGAAATCTAACTCCTGCAACGAGAAGGAGTCGTCAAATCTGCAGGTTACACCGGAAAGTTTGATTTCCGGTATGCGGGATTGGGGGAGGGCTGCATTAGGCACGGGATCATACTAGCTTATGTTATGAGTTTCGGGGGCGCTTTTTATTTCGCCAACACACACCTTTAGTGTGGATCTATCTGTAATGACTTGGCTGCATTCTACTTCATATCTGGCACGCTCACCATTTGAGGAAGCTTTCTGCAATACATAAATTTTTATCAATCCTGGTGTGGTTGGGGTTCGTTTCGACTGATCAATGTCATAAGCATCTCCTTTAATCTTACAGTCTCGGCCGCAGAGTAGTTTGCGAGGACTTCGGCCTCGTGAACCTTGGCATCTTCAAGCGCTGCGTCGACCCGCCGCCGCCCCTCCGTAGTAATGAATACCCCTACCGTTCGCCGATCGGGCTTTCCCTGGCGACGTTGGACCAGACCGGAACTTTCCATTCTGTCGATGATTTTGGTCATGGTTGGTTGATGCTGAAGTGCCCGATTTGCCAATTCGCCAACCGTCATTCCGTCTCCGTCGCTTAGCGAGGCCAGAACTCGCCACTCCGGCACTTGCAAGCTGTGGTTTTTGAGTCGACGGTGGAACTGGTTGCTGATGTCGCTGCTGGCGCGGGCGAGTAAATAAAGTAGATACGTGTCGACGAAACGTTCGGTCATGAGGCATTCTACCGGAAATATATTCCTTTTCATATAAAAATTCGCGCGGTAGGATAGTCTTTAATTGGGAGGTGTCCGGTTATGTTTTCAGACCGTATTGAGGGCAAGTGGATCGATATCTTTTGCCACGTTTTCGAACTTTGTAAGCTGGAACCGGGAGACACGGCAGCGATACTGTCGGAAACCCAGTCACGCGAACTGAATATACACCTTGCGGAACTTGCACTGGCCCGGCTCGGCGTAAAAGCATTTCACGTTAAGCTCACATCGCCTAAACAAGAGGCCCCGGTGCCTATCCGGTCGACAGGTGCGTCGAATGCGGTGCAAGGCCTCGAGCCGGTTATTGCGGCCCTCGGTGCTTCCACGATGGTGGTCGATTGCACTTTAGAAGGAATGCTGCATGCCCCAGAACTACCGCGCATTTTGAAGGGTGGTGCTCGTCTGCTCATGGTTTCGAACGAACATCCCGATATACTTGAACGTTTGCAGCCGGACGCCGGTTTGATGCCAAAAGTGAAAACCGGGATCAGAATGCTAACGGATGCCTCGAAGATGACGGTACGGTCCGACGCTGGCACCGATCTCACGATTGATATCACGGATACACGTGGTGCAGGGGTCTGGGGCTATTGCGACCGCCCGGGCCACGTGGCTCACTGGCCCGGCGGACTTGTGCTGTGCTTTCCGAAAGCGGGTACGGTAAACGGCACGCTGGCGATGGCCGTTGGGGACGTCAATCTTACCTTCAAACGCTATCTTGAGAACCCGATCACCTTGACGATCGAGGACGATTACGTCACCGACATCGCCGGCGATGGCGTCGATGCTGATTTGTTTAGGGAGTATATTGCTGCCTGGGGCGATCGGGAGGCCTATGCGGTATCGCATATCGGCTGGGGGATGAACCCGGCGGCAAGGTGGGATTCGCTTGCGATGTACGACAGGCGCGACGTCAACGGCACAGAGCTTCGTGCCTTTGCCGGTAATTTCCTTTTCTCCACCGGAGCAAATGAAACAGCTAAACGGTTCACACTGGGACATTTTGACCTGCCGATCCGGAACTGCACCGTCGACCTAGACGGCACCACTGTTGTCGACGCGGGGACACTGCAGGGAGAACTGGCATGACGCTGATCCCGGCGCAGGCGGTGGACGGCGATCGGTCTGACCCGCCCCACCATATTGAAAAGGGGGATGGAGACGTTCTCCTGTTCCTGCATGGCGTAGGGGGTGGGGCATATAGCTGGATGCCGCAGATCAATAGTTTTGGAATGAAGTACAAGGCCGCAGCATGGAACATGCCGGGCTACGGTAAGAGTATTCTGTCTGGCGGAATGACGTTTTCTGGCCTGGCAAATTCTCTGTTGGCGCTGATGAATGAGGAAGGTTGGGACAAGGTCCACATGATCGGCCATTCGATGGGTGGAATGGTAGCGCAAGAATTTGCGGTCGATCATCAGGATCGATTGCATTCGCTGACACTGTCGGCGACCAGCCCAGCGTTTGGTAAGCGCGACGGCGATTTCCAGAAGAAATTCGTTGAAGCTCGTCTGGCACCACTGGCGGAGGGTAAAAATATGGGTGATTTGGCGGCGGAACTGGTTCAGACGATGATGTCACCTGAAGCGGACCCCAACGGAAAGCAGCTAGCATTTGACTGCATGTCGGAGGTTGCTGTTGAAACTTATCGCGCCGCTGTTGAATGCATCGTGAGTTTCGAGCAGAGAGCAAACCTACCCAAAATAACTGTCCCCACGCTAGTTTTGGCCGGTGAGCTAGACACCAACGCGCCCGCACCGATGATGGAAACAATGGCGTCGAAAATTCCGGGTGCCCAATATGTCTGCCTACCGGCGCTCGGCCACCTTGCAAACCTTGAAGACCCGCAGGCGTTCGACGCGGCGCTCAGTGATTTCATAATTTCTCTATCTAACTGACCCGGAAAGCCACCATGGTGATAGCAGCGAACTCGAAATCGAAGGCGAAACGCGAACTCGGTCGGCCAAAGAACGCGAAATCCTTCGAATGGCAGAAGATGGCGGGTAGAACCGACCAGATAAGACAAGTTGTTACCGACCTTGGACGGGAGAAATTTGAGCCAAGGGCGCACCGCTATGACGAGGAAGCATCTTTTCCATTCGAAAATTACGATGATATGCGCGATGCTGGCATCCTAGCTATGACGGTGCCGAAATCGTTGGGCGGTCTCGGCGTCGAATATGCGGACTATGCGTTACTTGCCGCTGAAATGGGGCGTTGGTGCGGGGCCACAGCGCTGACGTACAACATGCACGCCTGCACACCGCTATGGATTGGCCACATCGCCGACGATCTAGAAATGCCTTCGGCCGACCGGAAACAACATAAGAAAAACCGTGAGCTGCATTTCGGGCGCATTGTTGATGAAGCGGCTATTTTCGCGCAGCCGTTTTCCGAAGGTTCAGCAGCTGCCGCAGGCAAAGCACCGTTCGGGACGATGGCGACGAAAGTCGATGGTGGGTGGGTTCTGAACGGCAAAAAGATCTTCGCCTCGCTATCGGGTGCGGCGACGTACTATGGCGTTCTCTGTACCGAGGACAAACCCGACCGGTCGGCCAGGGACACCTTGTTCATGGCGGTCCCGGCGAACGCCGAAGGGGTATCTATCGTTGGTCCATGGGATCCGGTCGGGATGCGGGCGACGGTATCTCGAACGTTGTTGATTGACGACGTGTTCATACCTGATGACCAGATGTTGCTGCCGCGCGGCGTGTATTATCAGGCAGCGCGACGTTGGCCGCACATGTTCCTGACCTTGTGTCCAACTTACATGGGTATCGCTCAGGCTGCCTACGATTTTACGGTCGCGTATCTGCGGGGTGAAATCGATAGCATTCCGGCTAAACGCCGGATGTATCCGACCAAGCAGATAACGGTTGCCGATATGTGGATCAAACTTCAACAGACTTGGGCTATATTTAAACAGGCGACGTCTGAAGCCCGGGTCGATCCGTCCAAAGAAGACCGGTTGCGAGCTTATGCGGCACAGTACTCGGTGATGGAGAACGCAAACGAAATGTGCAGACTGGCAATCCGCACCTGCGGTGGGCAGTCAATGCTTAAATCCTTGCCGTTGGAACGCATGTACCGTGATTCCCGTTTGGGGTCCCTGATGCTTCCCTGGACAGCCGAGCTTTGTCTCGACCGTCTGGGCCGTGAAACCCTGTACGAGCCGGGTGAGACGGACAACGACCAATGAATATCTCGCACTGGATAGAGCGTTGGGCCGCTTTTCAACCCGACAAGACGGCTATCCGCTTCGAAGACGATGATATCTCGTACGCCCGGTTGAGCGCCCGCATCCGTAATGCGGCGTCGATGCTGCGTGATGACATGTCAATCGGCCGTAATGACCGGATCGCCTTCCTGGGCTTGAATTCGCCAGACATGTTGGTGCTGATGTTCGCTTGTGCGCGTATCGGCGCGGTTCTTGTGCCACTGAACTGGCGTCTCGCTCCGCCGGAATACCTCTACATCCTGAATAATTCGGGTGCAAAATTATTATTCTGCGAGAGTGACTTTTCGGACGATACCGACGGCATTTCCGAAGATCTGAAGTTCTGTCGTATCGTTTCCATGGGGGAGGAATTTGATGCGTACCTGGCCGAGGCTGGCGACGATGCACAAAACCCGGACGTCGGGCCCGATGACCCACTTCTTATCGTATACACATCCGGGACTACGGGTCGCCCCAAGGGTGCGGTTCTGACCCAGAATGCGTTAACTTTTAACGCTGTTAATTCGATTGCTATGCACGATATGACGAGCACCGATATCGTCTTCACTAACTTACCAATGTTTCATGTAGGGGGGCTGAATATACAGACCACTCCGGCGCTCCATGCCGGGGCCATGGTCATTCTGCACCGCCGGTTCGATCCTGACGCCACGGTCCGGGCCATCAGAGAGGAAAAGCCGACGCTAATGATCCTCGTCCCGGCTTTGATGTCAACGGTAGTACAGCATCCAGACTGGGCCAATCTGGACCTTTCGTCGCTGCGGGCTATCAACACGGGTTCCACAACAGTACCGTTGTCGCTGATCGATGCCTATCAGGATCGTGGGGTGCCGATTATCCAGGTATACGGGTCCACCGAAACAGCGCCGATCGTGATCCACCAGCGGATTCCGGATGCGTGGACTACGCGCGGTTCGACCGGGCGTGCAGCCCTGCATTGCGATGCCAAGATCGTGGACACTGACGGGAATACCTTGGGTCCCGATGAAAGAGGAGAGATCGTGGTCCGTGGTCCCAATGTCATGACCGAATATTGGAATGACCCCGATTCCAGCGCCAAAGTGTTGAAGGAGGGCTGGTTCCACACAGGCGATATCGGACATATTGACGAAAACGGTCTGTTCTACGTCGACGACCGGCTTAACGATATCATCATCTCCGGGTCAGAAAACATCTATCCTGCGGAACTGGAAATGGTGCTTGATAAATGTGCGGACATCGCCGAGGCAGCTGTGATCGGTAGAGAAGATGCCAAATGGGGAGAAGTGCCGATCACTGTCATCGTGGTTGCCGAGGGAAAAGATCTGTCCAAGGAAGACGTGCTGGCGCTTTTTGATGGACACCTTGCGCGCTTCAAACACCCGCATGATGTTATTTTCATGGACAGGCTTCCGCGTAACGCGATGGGCAAGGTTCTTAAATTCGAGCTTAGAGACATGGTGAGTCCGCATTACACCCGCTAGATTGAAGCCATGACGACTTCACAGCCCCAGAGAGGGGCGATCGGTGTGCTTCTGCTGATCGTATTCTTCGACATGCTGGCATTCGGGATTATCATCCCGTTTACGCCTTTTTGGGCTGAGAAATTCGGCGCGTCTCCGTTCGAGGTCACGCTGCTGTTTTCTACGTATTCGTTGTTCGCTTTCGTGTCTTCATTTCCTTGGGGCGTTATCAGCGACAAGTGGGGACGTCGCCCAATTCTTTGTTTCAGCATGCTGGGCACAGCACTTTCCTTCGCATGGGTTAGCCAGGCAGACGCCTTATGGATGCTGTTCGCTGCGCGTGCTTTTGGCGGCTTGATGGGCGGCACGTTGCCGGTAGCCCAAGCCTATATTGCGGATGTTACCCAACCTGAAGATCGTGCAGGGCGCATGGGATTGATGGGTGCGGCAATCGGTGCAGGCTTCGTGCTCGGTCCAGGGGTCGGATGGCTGCTGACCCGCGCCGGCGCGGGGGAAACAGATTTCCGAACCGCTTTCATGATCGCGGCTGCCGTGGGGCTCGTCGGTTTTCTTGCGGCTCTATTTGTTCTTAACGAACCGCCGGCCCGGATCAGGAACGACGAAACGCGCTCCGTCGCCGGTAGAATGCGATCATTCTCCGTGGCCGCGGCGACGCCTGGCGTGCTGTTCCCGTTGCTCATCCTGACTGTTCTCGCATTCTGTATGGCAGGGCTTGAGAGTACATTTGCGCTATGGACGGAACGCCAACTGCAGTGGGGTGTCCGCGAGGTAAGTATTTTTTTTCTTTTTATCGGTTTTCTGATGGTAGTTGTTCAGGGGGGGGTAGTGCGTCCAGTCAGCAAGCGTTTCGGTGAGGGGCCGCTGGTCGTAATAGGATCGCTGCTGATGTCGATCGGCTTTGCGGCCGTGTTGATCGTTTATTCACCTCCGATGGCGTTTATCGGTGGCACCTTGATTGCTGTTGGGTTTGGCCTCGCAAACCCATCTCTCAGTGCGTTGATATCCAGAAACGCACCGGACGAACATCAGGGTGCGGCCATGGGCGCGTCTCAGTCAACGCAGTCCCTGTGCCGAATTCTCGGGCCGTTGGCATTTGGCGCAGCGTTTGACGGGCTAAACAGAAACGCTCCCTATCTTGGCGGAGCGGTATTGCTGTTCATCGGGTTCCTGATCGCCATCAAGGCACTGAACTACGTAAAGCGGTCTCAATCGGGATAGATCGCCTTAGATGGGAGTTGCGTCCAGGCGCAGGGCGCACCCGCTTGTTGGATCCGTTGATCGAGCGGTAGATCGTCATCCCATAATGCACCGATAAATCGCATGCCGTTTATACCGTCAGAGGCATCTGACGCGAGCCATTTGATAGGGCTTTCCATTACCTTCGGCTGAATCAGTTTTTCCCGGGGGATACCCGAGTTTTCCGGAATCATCCGCGTGTTCACCATGCCGCCCGGCACCAAAACGTTGGCCGTCACGCCGGTGCCTTCGAGGTCTTGGGACATGACCAGCGTATGGGCTTCGAGCGCCGCTTTGGTTGGTCCGTATGCGCCGGCCCCGGCGAGGTACATAGTATCAAGGCTGGTTGTCACGTTCACTATTCGCCCCCAGCCTTTTTCGATCATGTAAGGAGCGCATGTCTTCGCCATTAGTTGAGGCCCGAAAACGTTGACGCGCAGCATCGAGTTCCAGAGTTCGTCCTCCAGTTCCCAGAACTTTGCTTTCTCCTGCATGAACGTCGGAATTCGTTCGGGACCAATGACAGCATCGTTGACGAGCACTTCCAGGGACCCGAAATCCTTCACGATCTCTTGCACGGCGGTCTGTACTGTATTTGCATCCGTGACATCACAGATAATGGCCTTAACGGAACCCTGTCCCCCGGCATCCTCGGCCTGCATCGCGGATTCCCTTAGAACGTCTTCGTCGATATCAATCATTGCGACTTTGGCGCCTGCGACGGCCAGCGAGGTGGACATGGCGCGCCCCATGCCTCGCCCGGCGCCAGTTATCAGGACGGTTTTGTCTTCAAGTCCTCTGTCAGCCATTTGTTCCTCCGGCTTTTTTATCTTTCTGCCTCTTCCCATAAATCTGGGCGTTTGGCGACCGAGTTAATCTGTGCCCATGCCGTCGGTGCGCCGGCTGCTTTAATCCGATCTTCACGAGGGAGGGCATCATCCCACATTGCCGCGATAAAGCGCATGTTGGAAATATCGTCTGCGTCTGTGGAGCACAGCCAGCACGCAGGTGCCTGCATGACCTCCGGCTGAACGAGTTCGTCGCGATCGAAGCCCGTAGCTTCCGGGATCATCCGCGTGTTTGCGGGTCCACCGGGGATGAGCACGTTGGCGGTAACGCCGGTGCCGTTGAGGTCCTGAGCCATAATTCGTGTGTTCGCTTCCAAGGCCGCCTTAGACGGTCCATAGGCGCCGCAACCGCGCAAATACATGGTGTCGAGGCTGGTCGTTACGTTGATGATACGCCCCCATTGTTTTTCAACAAGATGAGGTGCGGCAGCTGTTGCCATCAGTTGAGGTCCGTAGGCGTTGACGGTGAGGACCCGGTGCCACAGATGGACGTCATGCTCCCAGAACTTGGGGGTATGAGCGACAAAATTATCAGTAAAGAACTGCGGCCCCATAGCGGCGTCGTTAATTAGGATATCGAAACCTCCCAAGGCCTCGATTATATGGTTAACGGCGGAATGGGCGCGGGTTGGGTCGGCCACGTCCGCGGTGACGGGGAGGGCACAGCCTCGACCGCCTGCCGCCTCAACGTCAATGACCGCTGCCGACAGAATTTGTTCCTCGAGATCGATGAGGGCGATTTTGGCACCCTGCGCTGCGAGCCCTTTGGCCATGGCCTTTCCGAGGCCGCGCCCGGCGCCTGTAATTATGGCGGTTCGTCCTTCCAACGATCGGTCGGCCATCGTCCTGACTCCCGTTTAGCGTCTGATAGATTTGGGCAGTATTGCCTGTTTGCCGAGCTGTGGCCAAGCACAGGGGGCGGAAGCTTTTTTCAACCCCTCGGCCCAGTAACCGGCTATGAAACGCTCCCCGTTGTGTCCGTCTGACTCTTCGGAGGCAAGCCAGACTGCGGGTGCCTGCATATCTTCAGGTTGTATCAACGCGTCGCGAGGGATACCAGTGGCGTCAGGGATCATGCGGGTATTGGCGGGTCCACCGGGTATCAATACGTTGGCCGTGACACCGGTGCCTTCGAGGTCCTTTGCCATAATCGCGGTGTGCGCTTCCAGCGCTGCTTTCGACGGGCCGTAGCCACCCATCCCGGGGACATACATCGCATCAAGTGCGGTGGTGACGTTTATGATTCGCCCCCATCCACTCCGCATCATGTGCGGTGCAGCTGCCGCCGCCATCAATTGAGGACCCGCCGCATTCACATCGACCATGCGAATAAAGGTGAAGGGATCGAGTTCCCAGAACTTAGGCGGATTTCCGTATGGGTCTGCGGCAACTACCTGCGGCCCTAGCGCTGCGTTGTTAAACAAGATGTCAAGGCGGCCGTAATTTTCCACGGTATAGTGGATGGCTGTCGCGGAACTGTCGGGGTCGCAGACATCGGCGCCCAGCGGGATTACGTTTTCACGGCCGCCAATGTTCTGGACTTCGCTGGCGACGTCCTGCAGCTCGTCGCCGTCGAGGTCTACCAGCGCAAGTTGAGCGCCTTCTCCGGCTAGTGCCAGTGCCATCGCGCGCCCCAATCCGCGCCCGGCCCCTGTCATCATCGCGACTTTGCCGGCTAGCTTTCCCTCAGCCATTTTCAGACCCCGTGTTTCGGTTGGCGCGTGGATCGCCGTCCGGGCGAATGGCTTGCCCGCCAAGCTGTGGCCAGGCGATGGGGTCGCCGCAGGTATCCAGATTGGAATCCGGAGTGGCGAACGCATCCCATAATGCCGCCCGGAAGCGGCGATTATTAACGTTGCTGCCTTCGTCGGACAACAAATAGAGGAGGGGTGGGACCATGACGTCTGGTTGGATCAACTTGTCACGGTTGGCGTACACCCCGGTCGCGGAAATCATGCGCGTGTCGGCCGGGCCGCCGGGGATTAGGACATTGCAGGTTACCCCTGTACCCTCAACGCCGCCGGCAATCATGGTCGCCAACGCTTCGGCTCCCGCCTTGGAGGGGCCGTAGGCACCATTGGTGAAGTTGGTCATAGTGTCGAGACTGGTCGTGACGTTTATGATACGGCCCCACTTCTGGGTTAACAAATGCGGTATTACCTCTCTGGTCATCACAAAATGCCCGGTGGTGTTTACGTCTAGGAAAAGCTGCCAGTCGGAAAAATCGATCTCCCAAATCATTTTGGCGTTGGAGCGGTCGGTATCACGGAACCGCTCGGGGCCGAGCCCGGCGTTGTTCACTAGAATATGTATCCCGCCAAAGGCTTCGAGGGTTGCGTCGACGATCCGCTTTGCATCGTTTGGCTTTGATACGTCGGCGGCAATACCGATGCAGTCGTTGCCTATTTCTGCCCGCGTTTTCTCTAGCACGTCGGAATCCATCTCGACCAATGCGACTGAGGCACCTGCATTGACCAGTCCCTTTGCCATGGCGCGCCCGAGACCCCGGCCTGCTCCCGTAACAATAGCTGTTTTTCCATTGAGATCGTTCATTGGATCAGTCCTTGTAGTTCTCGAAATCGACCACTAGCGCGGTCAGTTTATCGCGATAATAGTCTGGCATGGCGTCCGCTTTTCGGGTCTCTGGGTCGAAAAAAACTTCGATCGTGTCCTGAGTGGCGCACAATACTTCGGTGTCGGCGTTATACATGCGCATGTGGTGACGGATTGATTTGCCGCCGACATGACTGAACCCGCCGCGGATGACCAACAGTTCCCCTTGTTTCATCTCGTGGATGTAGTTGATTTTGATCTGCGCGACGACAAGGCCGAATCCATTTTCGTGCATTTCCTTCTGGCTCACCCCGGCAACGCTCCACAGATGAAAACCACCATCGTCGAAATGATGCGCGTACCAGCGGACGTTCATGTGCCCGATGTGGTCGCAGTGCCAAGGAAAGACGACTGATCGGTATACCTCGAATACGTTGTCCAAAGAAAATTCTCCTATTTTTCAGGTGTCCAGAACTGATGCGTGAAATAGCTGTTCCGGTTCATATGCGGCGGATATCAGACCTTGATCCGCGCTGTATTCGATAAACCGCGCGATATTGTCGCGATTGGCAGCGAAACCCGACGGCCAGATATCGGGCCCGAAGGTTGTTTCTTGGGTTTCTAGCGCATTGCGCGCAAAGGCGATTTTAGAATAACCGGGGTCTTCGTAATAGTGTGATGCCAGCCGTTTCGCGTCTTCCCATATATCGATAAGCGCACGCGGCAAGTTCGGATCCGCGTCTACGACCTCGTTTCGGAATGCCATGATGTGCATGATCGGGAAGTAGCCCAGCGTGTCGTAGTATCGCTTTGCCTCGGCGAGAGGGTCTGAGAACAGCCGTCTGACGGCGCTGCCCGCATCAAGAAGTTCCCGCGGTGGATGGGGAAAGATCATCGCGTCAACGTCACCCGCCAGAAGTAGGTCGACCCCTCGCTGTCCGTCGGCCAGCCATTCAACGCTGACGTCCTGCGGTGGTGTCCAGGGAACCGCTTCGACAGCTTCCATGACCCAGTGGATGTCCTCCCATCTCACATTATAAAAGAACTTTAGGTCGCCCTTTACCAGCACAGACATCGTGGTCTGAAAAGCACGAAGCGCAACTTTGCGCCCGGCGAGGTCGGCCGCGCTGTTTATTCCTGCATCGGTGCGAACATAGATGTGATTTTGGCTGAAAAGCCGTCTGGGGAATACGGGCGTCGCTGTGAAATCGGACCCCCGGTCGGTAGCCATAATATAGGACGAGAACGACAACTCGCAGATATCGAACTCGTGGTCCCGGATCATGCGTTCGTGTCGGTCGCGGCCGTCGCGATGCGTATGGTCGATGCCGACTTCCAGCGGCTGGATTTCAAGTCCCTTCGGCAGATCGACGGCGCCGGTGAAAAACGGCACATGCCGGTCGTAACGTTCTAGCGCCATGGTATATGCAGCCACCTCTGTCTCCGTCTGTCTTTTGATTTATTGGATTGTAGCAGGGGAGCGGTCGAGGGAAATAGAGACTGCTCAGCCGTGCCAACCAAGACGGGTGCGTGAAAACTCGGGATACGTTTCTGCGATTTCGCCGGCAATCCGAGACCGGATCAATATTAACCGTTCGGGTTCCGGCGGCGGGACCGGGCCGATATCATTCGGGCAGTCGAAATCAAAACCGGTATTGTCCCGGACTTCTTCCAGCGTTGCGCCAGGCAGAAGGCCGTCCAGACGGAACCGGTGGCGCTCCTTGTCGTACATGAATATGCATAGGCTGGTGATCAGGGCGTATGGTCCGCCGGGGCGGTGCACGTCGGGCGGGCTCCACCCCGGGGCGCTGATGAAGTCGACCTTGTCTACAAAGACACGCCGTGAATGTTCCTCACGGAACAGAATGACCCGCGGCACTGAAAAATAGAGATATCCGGACCCGAAGCTGCCAGGAAACCGGGTGTCCGGTTGGGGGTAAGGACCTGCACTAACGAGATTGATGTTTCCTTCGCCATCGATTTGCCCGCCGCCAAGAAAAAAAGCATCGACCCTTCCCTGACCGGCGCGATCAAATAGCTCTGGGCCGCCGTCATTGAACGGGTTGTGGATATTGCTACCAAGAATACTGGCCCGCGCCGCACCATCACTCAATGCCTGCACAAGCAGTGCGGCGCTGCCTGGAATAGGTGAAGCGGTTCCGACGGCTATGTTGCGACATCCATCAAGCATCCGCGCGACGGCACAGATCAAGAGTTCTTCGCGGGAATATTCCATATGGCGTTCAGCCGGAGGCCTTCTTAGCGAATACGTGACGGTCGATATAGGCAGCGAAGCCGTCTGCTGATTTAGCGGCTAACACGTACGCTTTCAGATGCTCGCTGTCGCGTTCGTAGCATCCGGGGAGAGAAAGTGGCCATGCGCCTCGGGGCGCATAGGCCACGGCGTCGACATAAATTGGCGGCACCGTGCCTGCAAGCATTCGGTCGTCTTCCATCAGGTTGCCGTTCCAGATTTCCTCCACCGTAACGAGAGCCCGAGCAGACGCATGTGCGAGAAGCACGCATTCCCGGCGCGCGCCGACCCAGACATTACCGTAGGCGTCTCCGTAGCGCGCATGAAAGATCCCAAAATCAGGGCGGATGGCCGGGAGTACCACTACCGGGTCGTTATGGCCTTCTGCCATCGGATTTTCGATGGTTTTCCAGTCGGGACGGTTAGCCAAAATGTCGGATCCCAAAATGCCACGCAGCGGCATGAAGGGCGTGCCTTTTTCCGACGCCTGCAGTTCGGCGTAGATTGCGGGGCAGGTGGCGTCGCGGATGACAATATCTCCGTTCTCGACGGCCCGTCGGAAACTGGGCGCATATCCGAATTCTCCCATCGACACGCCGCTGGTCTCGATCTCGGCAAGACAGCCCGCACCGATTAGCATATCCGCCTGAATCGAACTGACCGGCACCGTCAGAAGCCGCAGGTCACGGGCCTCGCGCCGAATGAGCGCGCGGGTGATTTCCATCGAGACGCCGCCATCTTCCTTAGGGACGCCGATCAGGGCGCCGTCCGGAATGCGGCTGGCGATCTCGTCCGAGGACAGATAAGTTTCGGGAACCGGCATGACGCTATTTTGCGACGAAGTAATAAAACAGGCAAATACTATGAAAGAACAGGATTTACACGCGACATGGGACTTGCAGCGGTTCTGGTTCACCGATGAAACTGGCGCGGAAATGGATCCGCTCGGCACCAACCCGGTGGGGAACTTGATCCTCGGTGCCGACGGGCACTATGCGTTTACGATGATGCGAATTGATCGAACATTCTACGAGAGCGGAGATCTCCTTGGCGGCACGCTAGAGGAAAAAGGCGAGGCGGCCGACGGCTACGTGTCTTTCGGCGGCGTATGGTCGTTCGATGGCGAGGGAATCCTGTTCGATATCACCTACAGCCTGTTTCCAAACTGGGTCGGCGGCAAACAGAAACGCCTCGCGTCGTTCAGCGGCGACGAGTTGTTACTTCAGACCACCGGCGCGATTCTCATGGCGGGCAAAACCCATCGTGGTGCCGCACGGTGGCGTAAAATATAGGTCCGATACCTCGATGAAGGGAAAATTCACGTGAAAGCCTGGCGCATAGAAAACGACGAAGGAATCGACGCCCTTAACCTGACTGAGGTGGATATCGGCGACCCGGGTCCGGGCGAAGTCCGTTTCCGCTTAAGAGCAACTTCCATTAACCGACGTGATTTCAACACGGTGCGGGCGCCCAGTGCCAGAAATACGCCGTTACCGCGTATTCCTAATTCCGACGCTGCCGGCGAAGTTTTATCTGTCGGCGACGGCGTTAGAGACTTCAAGCCTGGCGATCGAGTTGCCAGCTGTTTTTTCAAACGTTGGCAGGCAGGGCGGATGCGCTCGCCAATTATGGCGAGTGCGCTGGGCGGAGCAGAAGAAGGCATGCTGTCGCAGGAAACGATCCTACCGGAAACGGCGTTGGTGCATTTACCAGAACACCTGAGCTGGGAAGAAGGCGGTACATTGACTTGCGCCGGTGTCACAGCATGGAACGCACTGGTGGAACAGGGCGGCCTTAAAGCCGGTGATACGGTGCTGATTATGGGCACAGGGGGTGTCTCCATCTTTGCGCTGCAGTTTTCCAAGATGATGGGTGCGCGGGTCATCGTGACGTCGAAGAGTGACGAAAAGCTCGATCGAGCGCGATCCATAGGTGCCGACGAGACGATCAACTACGTCGATACGCCGGATTGGGAAAAAGCCGTCCTTGACCTGACGGACGGGGCGGGCGTCGATCAGGTGGTTGAGGTCGGTGGCGCTGGAACGCTTCAGAAATCCATCGACGCGGTCGGTTTCGGAGGTCATATCGGTCTGATCGGCGTATTGACGCAAGGACAAATCGATCCGCTGCCGGTACTGGGAAAATCGATCCGGTTAACCGGTATTTATGTCGGCAGCCGTGAGATGTTTCGGGATATGAACGCCGCAATCTTGGCGAACGGGTTGAAGCCCGTGATCGACAGAACCCACACATTCAGCGACGCCCGCTCCGCATTTAATCAGATGGGAAAAGACGGTCATTTTGGCAAGATTGTGATTACAGCTGACACCTAATTTTTGAGACTTTCTCTTTCTCGTAGCCCTGATATTGTGCCCGTTACAAAATCATGGCTAACGGGCGCCTGATGCCCGACAAGGAGCAAACGCAATGGTTAAATTGGCCGACGAAGACATCAAGACGCGCGAAGTGCTTGATTGGAGTGGTCTACATGTATTTCATTTCATATTTTCGTCATGTTCGCAGAAGCTCCGGATATTTCTTTCGCTGAAAGGTGTTGATTGGAAATCTCATGAGATTGACCTCATGACAAACGAAAATCTTAAAGAATATTTTCTTGGTATTAATCCGCGTGGGCTTTTGCCGGCGATTGTTCATGATGGGGATGTTCATATAGAGAGCAACGATATCCTGACCTACCTTGAAAGTATTTATCCGGAGCCGCGGCTGATCCCGCCTGGATCCGAAGGCAAGGTGGCGGAACTGCTGAAACACGAAGACGATCTGCATCTCGATTTGCGAGCGTTGAGTTTCCGTTTTGTGTTTAACCCACCCCACGATCCGAAATCGCCCGAAGACCTCAAATTATACGCGACTGGTGGGTCAGGTACCGTCAACGGGCAGAAAGACGAGCGGGTCGGCGTCGAGATTGATTTTTGGGAAACTTACGCAGAAAGGGGTATTACTGACGATGTCACTCGAGCCGCCGCCGAGAAATTCCGTAAAGTATTCGGCGAATTGGACGAGACGGTATCGGAGCAGGAATTTCTTTTACCCGATGGGCTGAGTGTTCTCGATATCGCGTGGTTTATCTATGCCAACCGATTGATGCTGGCCGGTTATCCTCTCGCCCGCCTGCATCCCAATCTCGGTGTCTGGTATACGAGGATGGAACAGATGCCGGAGATAGCGCGGGAAATCGAGTTGCCACCGCCTGTGAAGGAGAAGTTCGACGCCACCCGAGCGCAGCATGTCGCGGAAGGCGTGCACTTGGAGGCCGTCGCTGGGCTGTAAATAGATCCTGGGCAATGACGTGCTGCAGCAACATCTCGGGCTCGTTGCAATTAGCGGAGACGTTCCGTCTTTAGGTCGAATATATCTTCCGCCACTATCTGTAACATCTCAAATGCGCGGGTCGGATCTTTAGCTGCGATGCAGTCATCGGTATATGTGTCTAGTAGCACACTGCTGCATCCCATTTCCGACAGCGCGGAAAGATCTTCACCAACCTGATCGATCGATCCCACGCCTGCGACGCGCTCGTCGTCTGCGAGATTATTCTCCGTGATCCTCAGATAAATGCGAGGGCATACAGCGGGTATCGGTCTTTTTTCTGCATCCGCAAGTTTCCGCAGGCGGGGTATTCCCTGGTCGCGTAGGCCGTTGGCCGTAATACGGAACGGATGCCAGGCATCGCCATATCTGATCGCACGAAGCATTGCGGCGTCGCTAGCGCCGCCGACCCAGATTGGAGGACCGCCAGACTGTATAGGCGCTGGTCCTGTTTGGATATTCTCGAAGGAAACGAACTCTCCATCGTACGACGCGGGATCTTCGTTCCAGTGTCTGCGGATCGCTGCCAGATAATCGTTCGCGATGCGGCCACGCTTTTCAAATGGAACGTTTAGGGCGGCGTATTCCTGTTTCGCCCAGCCTACCCCGACACCCAGGATGCAACGTCCCCCGCTCAATCGGTCGATATTGGCGAACGCTCGAGCGATTTCCAGAGGGCTCCGATAGGGAAGGATGATAACCGATGCTCCGATAGAAATGCCCTTGGTGAGCCCCGCTAGCCAGCCAAGGGTCGAGAGAGGCTCGTAAAACGGTGCCGGAAACCGGTCGGCGACATCTGGCGTGACCGTGACGTGGTCGGATGTCATCAAATGGTGAAATCCCAGGCGCTGCGCCAAATTTGCCCAGTTTGTGAAGGAATCCGGCGATGCGGCCGTTCCGAAATTGATCATATTGATACCGAGCTTCATCTATTTCCCCTTCAATGCATGACATCAGGTTATAATGTTGGGCGGAAGATGGGGAGTGCGGAATGGGTCGAGACGAATTGGTTGCATTGGTCGAAAGGTATTTTGCATCCGTCGACGGCGAGGATTTCGATAATCTCCGGTCCACGCTGACGGATAATTGCATCTTCACGGTCGAAACCCACGGCATCGAGTTGAACGGGATAGACGCCATCGCGTCTATGTTCGATCGGCTATGGTCAGATCATGCGTCGGTCCAGCACAAGGATTTCACACATGTGTCTGATCCGAATGGAGACCGGATTGCCAGCCGTTTTACGGTGATGAATACAGAACTGAACGGCGACCTAACCTACAAATCTAACTGCAATTTCTTTGAAGTAGACGGCGACCGTTTCAGCCGGATTTCGGTGTACATGGCGGGGTCTAACACCCTACATTCCACAGAATGAAATTCAGATCAGTTGGTCGAATAGGTGTCCGGCGCTGAATGACAATATTCGCGGATCTTCTGATCCTAATTTACGGCGAATTGACGAAGTGTTTTATGCGGCACGTCCGCGGTTCTCGCGGATAATTTTCGTCTGAGGGATCACAGCGCTGTTAAATCATCGACGGAAAATCGGGTATAAGCAGAACTAAGTCCTGCAGTTATGCGCGCCAAATCACAGGGTAATCGATCCCGTCCAGAGATCCGCCGGGTATGAGATCTGGCGTGTCTGGACGCGACGGCACGTAGTCACGGGGTTCCCAGGTTGCGCGGCTGCCGCCGTATCTTAATGAGAGCGCGCGCCGCCGCATCCCGGACGATCTGTTGGGTTCGGCGGCATGCAGCGTTGCAGCGTGAAAAAATAGTGCGTCTCCTCGGTCCATCTCAAATACTTCCACATTGTGCTTGCGCGGATCGGCATCAATATCGGGTGCGGGACCGTCGAACTCGGCGGCGCCTTCTGCTTCCCGACCGCTCCCGATCATGACGGGCTTGAAGGTTTTGCCCCATTTGTGAGAGCCCTTGGCAAATTTCATTGCGCCTGTGTCTGTGGTGACGGGATCTAGTGGGATCCAGAAGGAGGCAAAATCCTGCCAGGAGACCTCGAAATACGGCAGGTCGTGATGCCAATACGTCGGCGCATCCGTGCCGGGTTCCTTTACCAGAAGGTGTTCGTCCACGAGGTTTAGTTTGTCGGATCGCAATAAGGCGGCTGCGAGTTCGCTGGCCGGTGAGTTGAGCATGAAATCGCTGAAAATATCGTTGCGTCGGCTCATATGATGATCAGTGAAGAAACGGCCTTCGCCGTTTTGAACGTATTCACGCGACAATGGGCTCGGATTATTCATAACATCTTCGACCGCCCCTTCCAGCCGATCCAGCCAATTTGCATCGAATGCCGAGGTTATCAGAACGATCCCGTCGCGTTCGAATGTTTCGATGTCGGCGTCGGTGACACGTGACATAGCGACCTCAGTTTACCTGTTCCACCGGCAGAGGATATCGGCCTAGGATCATGTCAGATGCCTTCTCTGCCATCATCATAATGGTGGAGTTGGTATGTGCAGATGTGAGATCCGGCATGGCGGACCCGTCTACCACGCGAAGGTTCTCCACGCCGCGTACCTTCAGGTCCGGGCTAAGGACGCAGTCCGGACCCGTTCCCATCGGGCAGGTGCAAGCTGGATGATCTATCGTCACCACGGAGTTCCGAATGAACTCATCTAGATCGGCGTCAGTTTTCGCATCCGGCCCCGGGGTCAGTTCTCGCCCCCGGTAGGGGGCAAGCGCGTCCTGATGAGCCACGCTGCGAGCGACTTTCAGGCCTTCCCGCAAAGAGACAAGATCTTCATTGTTCGATAAGAACTGAAAATCTATCACTAGTGGATCCGTTGGTTTGGTCGACTGTAGACGGACTTCTCCCCGGCTCTTCGGATGTAAGATCCCACAGCGGATAGCATAGCCGTCCTGAAATTTCTTCTTGATACCAGGAAACCAGGGATTGGCATCCAGCGGTGCACCGCGAAACAAAAACTCCCAGTCTGCGGCTTCGACATCAGGCGCGCTTTTCAGAAACGCATGCATGCCGCCGGGTACGACGGTACCGGGCCCGGTGCCAAAGAAATAGGCGCGGATCATGCTGACTGCGATTTTGTCGTAACGGAGCTCCTCCCTGAACGGGCTTGTATTTTCCGGGCGTGTCCAGAAGTTTGAAGCAACCAGATGATCTTGCAGGTTTTTGCCTACCGGGAGATCTGATAGGCAGTCGATGCCGAATTCCCTTAAATGATCCGCGGGACCAATCCCAGACAGCATCAGCAGCTGAGGTGTATTGAAGACGCCACCCGAAAGAATAACCTCTTGGTCTGCCTGATCCGAGACTACTTTGCCCTTTCGCAGGTATTCGATTCCAATTGCCGTTGTACCGCTCATAAGAATTCGCGTGGCTTGGGCACCGGTACGGACGGTCAGATTTGGACGGCGGCGCACCGGTTTCAGAAACGCATTAGCGGAGGATGACCTGCGGCCTCTGCGGATAGTGTATTGACCTTTGCTGAACCCGATCGTCTGCGGGCCGTTGTAATCATCTGTAATTGGGAGCCCGAAGGCGTTGGCGGCGTCTATCCATGCGTCATAAATTGGGTCTTTGGTTTTGGCGAATTCGGTGCCGACGGGACCGTCAGCGCCGCGCCAGGCACTTGCGCCGTGTTCCCATGTTTCGCAACGTTTGAAGTAGGGAAGGACTTCGGCATGCGACCACCCGGTGGCGCCGTTACGCGCCCAGCGGTCGTAATCGTCCGGATGCCCGCGCGTATAAGCCATAACGTTGACGGAGGATGACCCACCCAGAACCTTGCCGCGTTTGACCTTGAGCCGGCGTCCGTTAAGCGCTTCGTTGGGCTCTGACATGTAGCCCCAGTCATGTAGACCGAGCTCGTGAATCTTGCCCATACCGACAGGGATATGGATCAGCGGGTCCCAGTCCCGTCCACCCGCTTCGAGAAGCAAGACGGAGATATTCGGGTCTTCCGTCAGACGCCCGGCGAGGGCACATCCTGCCGAACCTGCGCCGACTATAATGTAGTCGTATCCATTCGCCGCCATATTTCCCGCCTATGTTTGCCGGCTGAGGCTGCTAGGTGCGTTTCTGGGCACCGACTTCCTGCATCAGCTTCTCGAGCACTTCGTAGGGCTGCGCGCCAACGACGCCGTGTCCCCCTGCCACGTATGTCGGAACGCCCGTGACACCATAATGCCGCGATTTGGACCAGTCTTCGTCTACCGCCTGTTCAAAAGTGCGGTTATCGATTACGGATTTAGCGTCTTCTATTGTCAGGCCGGCCGCCTCGACGCATTCAAGCAGAACGTCGGGCTGTCCGATATTTTTCGAATCCACGAAATACGCCTTGTAGAACTCTTTCTCCAAGCGTCCGCCGCCTTCTATGGTTTCCGACCATTTTCCCAGCTCCTGAGCCAGCCGGCTGTTGTAGGAGTGAGTGCGCTTGCCGTAGGGCAGACCCTCCAAGTCCATTCTCTCCTTCATGTCCTGATACATTTTATCAGGGTCGAGTCCGCGGTCAGCATAAAAGCTAGCCATTTCACGGCCTTCAGGCGGTGTATCCGGATGTAGAGGAAAGTGAACCAACTTTATATCTATATCGAAATTCTGGCGAATTTTTTCAATACGCACGGTACTGAGATAACACCAGGGTCAGACGTAGTCGCTGAAGATTTCCAACGTCACGGTTTCGGCCATACTAACCTCATTGATTTTGTTTCGCGGCAGCATGCCACGCCAACGATTTGACCGCCAGTGCGCTAACTGGCTAACTTTTCGCCGACGTCATTCCCCTGTTCGTACTTTAGATCACGGTATTTTCCAGCGATCACCGGTTTGTATTTCGGCGGGTTCTCAGGCCCTGTGCAGGTTGGGATGCATTCGATAACAGCATCGTAGTTCGGCTGGAAAAAATAGCCGACAGAGAGCCGACCTCGGGTCGGTTTTGATGTTGCAGGTGGGTTAACAACCCGGTGCATGTTTGATAGCCATGTATCGTTTGTCCAACGCATCAGCTGGTCGGCGATATTAATAATAAAAAATTCAGGCTGTGTTTCGACGTCAATCCATTCGCCCTGCCTGGTGCGGACCTGAAGGCCGCCAGGTTCATCCTCGCCCATTAGGATTGTCAGCATACCATAATCGGTATGTTCGCCGGCGCGGATATGGCCGGGCGGTGGACCACCTTTCAGCAACGGGTAGTAATTTAGGCGTGCGGCTGTCGCGTGTTTGTCAGTTTTGTCGTCGAACCATGTTTCAGGTAAACCGAGCGCAAGGGCGATAATGTGAATTATGTCGACTACCAACCGGTTCATTTCTTCGTAGTAGGACACCGCGGCTTTCCTGAAAGCAGCAGGTTTTTCCGGCCAAAGATTGGGGATGAAGTAACTCTGTCCTTCGGTCGAGGTATAATAAGGGGCGTCGGGCCAGGTTTCGGGTCCGTAATGATAAAATTCCTTTAGGTCCGGCATCGCGTCTGGCACGACTGTGCGGCCTAGCGCCTCACCCGCAAGTTCTCGGAAGCCTCGCGGCGTATCGGCAACCGGATGCATTGATGTGCGTTTCGTCGCCTCGCTTTGTTCAAAATATCCGTGGGACGCTTCACGCAGGTTCTCGATAATATACTGCGGTACCCCGTGGCCTTTTATGGCGAAAAAGCCTATCGTTTTGCAGGCATGGGCGACTGCTTGTGCCACCTGAGACTTGCCGGCGTCATTCCCGGAAAGAAATGGCGAAATGTCGATAACGGGGACGGTAGCTGGGTTCATGCTCCAAACCTAACTCTTGCCATTGAACAACTCAATGCCGTGGGGATTTATGCCCAAGCAATAACCGCCTATCGAGGTATATAGTCCCATAAACTTTATTTGTTGAACTTAGCGTTGATATAGATGAATTCTGAGCCATATCCTCATCAAAAATGTTTTTAAAGTGACAGAATCAGTTGAAAAACCACGGGAATTTACGGTTCTAGGGGCAGGCGTCGTGGGGCTTTGCTGCTCTGTTTCGCTACAACGCGCGGGGTTTCGTGTTACTCTTGTCGATAGGCTTGATCCAGGTGCTGGAACATCTTTTGGAAACGCCGGACTAATCCAGATTGATTCCGTCGTGCCTATTGCCACACCTGGGATTCTCCGCGCAGTTCCAGGCATGTTGCTCGATCCAATGGGACCATTAGTTGTCAGGTGGCGTTACTTACATCGGATTGCACCATGGCTATACAAATTCGTACTCGCCGCGCATCCGGACAGCGTTGAACGGATCTCTTTCGCGCTTGCCTCTCTTCTGGACCGATCCAATGATGCGTGGCTCGAATTAGTGGAGGCTGCGGGTGCCCAGGATGTTTGGCGCCAGTCGGGTGAACTCCACGTATATCGTACCAAAGAAGCATGGGAAAACTCGAGGTTATCTGACCAGTTGCGCCTTCGGCGTGGATCCACCCTTGAGGAGCTAACCGTTGCGGAAATGCGTCAGCTTGAACCCGCGCTCTCACCTCATCTCTACCGCGGAGTGTTCACGCCCAACGCAAACTCAATCACACACCCGTTACATCTTTCGCAACGCCTGTTCGATCTGTTCCGGCACAATGGCGGTAATTTTATAAAGACCAACGTGACCGACATTGAAAGGAGGGAAGACGGCGAACCAACGCGTTTGCTAACCGATCATACCCCGCTGATGGTAGACGGTTTGGTAATTGCCGCCGGCGCTTTTTCCAAACCTTTTGTGAAGTCTCTCGGAACTCGTGTTCCGCTGGAGACCGAGAGGGGATATCACCTGTGGCTGCCGGATCCGGGTGTCGAGATGCGGCGGCCAGTCCTCGTTGGGGACCACAAATTTGGTATCATTCCTATGACGGGCGGCATCCGGCTGGCAGGGACCGTGGAATTTGGCGGACTGGACCTCGCCCCTGACTGGCGCCGAGCTGATATTTTGGCAAAGCTATCAAAGCCCTTCGTTCCGGGTCTGAATATTGAGGGCGCGGAGCGCTGGATGGGGTATCGACCATCGATGCCGGATAGTCTTCCGGTAATTGGCCGATCGCCCGGCAGAAAAAACGTATATTTGGCGTTCGGTCATGGGCATCTGGGACTTACGATGGGTGCGGTGACAGGTCAGGTAATTGCGACCCTGGTAAAGGGAGAGAAATCGGATTTTGACCTGTCGCCGTTTCGCGCGGATAGATTTTGAGAGAGGAAGAGAAGAAATGCGAATTGATGCTCATGATCTAATCCAAAAAGCCGTCGGTGTTTTCGTGGCCATGGGGAGTTCACCAAGTGAGGCGGAACTTGTCGCGGAGTCGTTAGTGCAGGCCAATCTCAAGGGGCATGACAGTCATGGTGTCGGCCTGATCGCGACATACATTCGCCATTTTGAGGATGGGCTTCTAATCCCAAATACAGCGGGAACACTGGTAAAGGATGATGGGGCGATTTTAATGTTCGATGGTGGGCGTGGTTTCGGGCGTCGTGTCGGCGGTGAGGCAATGGACGCTGCCGTAGCAAGATGTTCGCAGACGGGGATTGTACTTATGACACTGCGGAATGCACACCACATTGGGCGGATTGGCGCTTATGGAGAAATCGCCATGTCGGCTGGGTTGATTTCTATCCATTTCGTCAATGTGACAGATCACCAACCGACCGTTGCGCCTTGGGGCGGCGCGGAACCGAGATTTGTCACTAACCCGGTTTGTATCGCTGTTCCAGGGACGGAAAATACTCCGCCGACGATGCTTGATATGGCTACCAGCAAGATCGCACTTGGAAAGGCGAGGGTGGCGTTGTCAAAAGGGGAACAACTTGCTCCTGATCTAGTGATTGACAGCAAGGGCCAGTCCTCCACAAACCCGGCTGTTGTTTATGACGACCCTCCGGGATCTCTACTACCATTTGGTAATCATAAGGGATCTGGTCTGGCGCTTATGTGCGAATTGCTTGCTGGGGGCTTGTCCGGGGGTGGCACAATTCAGCCAAACAACCCTAGACAGGGAAGCATTGTAAATAACATGTTTACTGTATTGGTTGATCCAGAACGGCTTGTGGATATTGACTGGCTACGTGCAGAAATCGATGCCACGGTGGCCCACGTAAAGTCGGCCCGACCCGCCGACCCTGAGCTGCCGGTGATTGTAGCCGGCGATCCGGAGCGTGCCAGCCTGGCTAAACGGACTGTAGATGGGATCATTCTAAATGATGAGGCGTGGGAGGAAATGTGTGAAGCAGCGCACAGAATTGGAGCCGATATAAGTTGATTGCGGATCGAGAATACAAACGCACGGATGTGCGTTGTTGTCGAAATTTTAACTCCCCTTAGACCTCAATCATAATGTCGATTGTTGTAGGGGATCTGGTATCCAAACCGATCTGTTGCCTCCGTTCGGTTTGCGCGGGGACCCCGGAAGATAGGTTTGGTTTCGAGGCAACAATTTTTGTGAGAAATTGTTTAAAATTAGAAAAAATTGGTTACAGGCTGGATTTTTCTTTCGCTGTAACGAGGCTGATGACACTGGCCCGGATCACAGCGGGCCTATAGAATAAATTGGGTAAACCGGCAATCTGTCGGAAACAGCAAACAGTCAGTGAGGGATAAGGACGTGGCCAAGAATATTCAGATTACGATCGTTGCCGGCGACATGGATCGAATGGCACCGATCAAAGACGGTCGCGTTCAGGTGGAAGGGTGTGACGTGACCTTCATCCCGATGGAGCCTGAGGAAGTATTCTTCCGAGCATTCCGTTATGCCGAGTTCGATTGCTGCGAGTTATCCTTTTCAAGTCACATGCGGGTAACTTCGCAAGGCAAGGCGGAATATGTTGGCATTCCGGCGTTTGTAAGCCGGGTTTTTCGTCATTCCGGTTTTTACATCCGGACAGATCGCGGTATTGAAAAGCCGGAAGACCTCCGAGGAAGATTGGTTGGCACGCCTGAATACCAGATGACGGCTCCTGTCTGGATGCGAGGTATTTTAGACGACCGGTATGGTGTTAAGTCCAATGAGATACGATGGCGATCGGGGGGGCAGGAGGAGGCAGGCCGTGATGAACGCACGCCCTTCGTGGCGCCGGAAGGCCTTGATCTTGAACCTATTCCCGAGGACCAAACACTGGTCGAGATGTTTGAGGCGGGTGAGCTTGACGCCCTAACCACCGCCCGTGAGCCATCTAGCTATACCCTTAGAAAGCCTAACATCGGCCGACTGTTTCCGGATTTCCGCACCGTTGAAAAGGAATACTATCGCGACACCGGTATTTTTCCGATCATGCACCTGATGGGACTTCGAAAAGACCTTGCCGCTGCACACCCGTGGCTCCCCGGTAGTCTATATAAGGCGTTCCTTGAGGCCCGAGACATCGCGTACGAGGATATCGCGAAGACCGCGGCGCTGAGTGTGGCACTTCCTTGGGTGGCGGCCGAACTTCAAGATACCGTTGAGTTGATGGGGCCTGATTATTGGAGATATGGCATCGAAGAGTGCCGACACGAGATCGAGGCTTTGGCAGGTTATTCATATAACGATGGTCTGTCAGAAAGGCTGTTGACGCCGGAAGACCTGTTCGCGGAGTCCACTTTCGATATATCGAAAATCTGATCCGAGCGGTTTCGAGGAAAGGGAACAAGATGGAGCTGCCCTCCAGCGATGAAATCTACAGCTTAAAAGTAGACGATTTTGATACGGCCCAGCTTTTAACGAATGCCGCTCGCCAGCGTGACGAACGTGGTTTCGACGATGTATTCATCGTTGATGCTGACTCGCATCACTACGAAACGGAATCGGTCCGCGAGTTGCTGGAGTATATCGAAGACCCCGTCATGCGGCAGCTTTCCATGTCGGCGCTTGGCGTCGCTCGAAAGTCGCGAGGCTTTCCCTATTCCCGGGTTGGCTATCAAGATCTGGGGGGCCGGATCACGCGTGAACCGCTTCGACAGCTTGAAAAAACATCTGTTGATGGCGGACATCGAGATGTGCAACTTGCCCACAAGCGGATGGATAACATGGGCGTGGACATTGCGGTTCTTTTGCCGACCCCGATGATGCTTATGGGGATGCACCCTCAGGTGGAGTTCGAGGCACAGATTGCAGGTGCTTATAACCGATGGTTGGTGGAGAAAGTTCTATCGGAATCGGATCGTCTGAAATCGTTCGCTTATCTTCCCTTCAACGACCCGGAAGCGTCCTATCGCATCGTTCAGGAATTTAAGGATGTACCAGGCATTCTGGGGTTTCTCGTAACTTCGGTGCGCCACAACGCGGTTCACGACAATGTCTACGCCAAGACCTACTCCGCTATACAGGAGGCGGGCAAGGTGTTGTCTTTCCACACCGGCTACGACTGGGACGACCCCACCTTCGGTAGTCCCAGCAGGTTCGTTGCGGTTCAGGCGATTGGCTACCCGTTCTACAATGTGGTCCATTGTGTCAATTGGTTATGCAATGCCATGAACGAGCGTTTCCCGGAACTTGACGTTCTGTGGATGGAAGGCGGACTTGCGTGGGTATTGTGGGTGAACCAGCGCATTGATTCTGAATACCGGATGAGATCTTCGGAAGTACCGGGGCTCCGTAAATTGCCGAGCGAATACCTTCGCGATATGTATTACACATCACAGCCTCTGGAGACTGGCGATACCTACCTACTGGAACAGACCATGAAGGCGGTCGATGCTGCAAATCAGGTGATCTATGCGTCTAACTATCCATTACCCGACATGGATGTGCCGTCGGTTATCTGGGATCTTGAGTTCCTCGATGAGCAGCAAAAGCGCAATATCTTGGGTGAAAACGCCCGCAAGCTATTCAATCTTTAGGTAGATGACGCAGCAACATTTAAAATTAATTTTCGTTGTATCTGACTAAAAAAATTGATCCTGAGGCCAGGGGTTGAGGCCTAATCCGCTTAGAACCCGCCCCGATTAGAAAGATAAAGGCGACCAGCTTGTGGAAATAATTCCGTTAGTTTCTTTGTGAATAGACTGGGGTAGATAAATGACGGGTTTAAGCATTGGCGGCTTTTCCATCAGCGGGGTTATGGAATGGCAGGGAGTTTACCGCGACCCTCTGGAAATGTATCCCGATGCAACCCAGCCGGAGGTAGATCTCCACCGCGGATGGCTTGAGCCACACAGCATTGATCCGGCGACGGGGAACGTCATCATGGCGTTTCGCAGCTATCTTATCCGGACGGAGCGTCTTACCATCTTGGTGGATGCGTGTGTCGGTAACAATAAGGAGCGCCCGGTTCGCCCCAGTTGGCACAGGCAAAACTGGCCATGGATGGATAATCTCCGCGCCCAAGGCGTTAAGCCCGAGGAAATAGATATAGTGATGTGCACGCATTTGCATACCGACCATGTGGGCTGGAATACTAAGCTTGAAGATGGGCGGTGGGTGCCTACGTTTCCGAACGCGAACTACTTGTTTCATAAAATGGAATACGACTATTGGGAAGATGAGCACAAACATCAGGACTGGGCTCGTGACGCTTTTCTCGATAGTGTCCTCCCGGTGGTTGAGGCCGGTAAAGCGACCCTCGTGTCCGGCGATCACGAAATCGATCACGGCCTCTGGCTGGAGCATACTCCAGGGCACACGCCTGGGGCTGTCTGCCTACACGCACAGGATCAAGGCAATCACGGTATTTTCTGCGGCGACTTGATGCATCACCCGTTGCAGGTTCCGGAGGCCCAGTGGTCTAGCATGTTTTGTGAGGATCCGGGTCTGTCGCGGAAAACGAGGATGGCATTTGTTGATCGTCACGCGGAAACAGATACGATGATTCTCCCGGCTCATTTTGCCGATGTTGGGGGTGGGCACATCGTCGGCGGCGGGCCGGAAGGCAGGCCGATTTTTGAATTTGCGCGTTAACGCATTTAAACAGCAAAAAAGGAGGAGAGCTGTGACCGATATTGGGTTCATCGGCCTCGGAAACATGGGAGCCGCGCTAGTGCGTCGGCTATTAAACGATCACACCCTCCATGTATGGGATCTGAACCCGGCAGCCGTCGACGCGGTGGTTGCGGAGGGTGCTGTCGCGGTGAACGGACCCGAAGGGATATGCGCTTCAGGTGCCGAATTGATTGTCACCTGCCTTCCAACGTCGGCGGAAGTCGAAGAGGTAATTTTTGGATCTGATGGCCTAAAAAACTCTCTTTCGGAGAGGTCGTTGATCGTGGATATGACAACCGGGGACCCCACGGTAACAAAGGATATGTCGTCGCGCCTTGCAGAGGATGGTGTTTGGCTGATTGATGCGCCTGTGTCGGGCGGGGTTTCAGGTGCGGAGGCGGGAACCATTGCAATTATGATAGGCGCGCCAAAGGAATTGTTCGAAGTCGTAAAACCGCCCCTCGAAGCCATCAGTCCGAATATTTTTCACGCGGGTGATATTGGAGCTGGGCATTCGATGAAACTGATCAATAACATGATTTCGTCATGCATCCGTCTGGCTACGTTCGAAGGCTTGGCGCTAGCAACAAAGGTGGGGATTGAGCCTATGCGGTTCTCGGAGATTCTCGCGAACGGTTCGGCCCGTGGCTATATCGCTGACACGACACTGCCTAAACATATCATCCCGGGGCGGGTTGAGCAGGGCTTTGGCCTCGCGCTAATGCATAAGGATCTGACCCTTGCGACCAAGCTAGGACAGGATATGAAGGCGCCCCTAACGACCGGTAATTATGCACGGGAATTATTTCGAACTGCATTGAACGAACTGGGTGAAGATGTTGATATTTCTCAAATAATTCGGATATTCGAACGCGCTGCTGACGTCGATGTATGCGAGGCTCAAAGGAAATTCAAAAGCTGATTGATTGGGCGTTTAATGAAATTCCCTGGCAGCGTCATTCCGGTCAGTCCGTCATCATGTATTGTCGGAGCAATAATAAACTGTGAACGTCTGTCGTGTGATGCCTCGCCATCAGGATAAGATATATTCCGAAGTAACTATGTCTGTTCTTCGATCGCGGGGTCCGAAATCACATTGATGATCACGTTTAAATCGCCCGGTGGACCGCCTCCGAACCCCTCGATCCCGAACCCACGTAATGTAATAATATCCCCGTCCGACGTACCCTTAGGTATATCGACCGCTACGCTTAGCCCCGTCATGGTGTTTATTAATTTGCAAACACCCTGTTTAGCCTGAGAGTGGGCTACCGTTAACTCTTCCGCGATATCCTCACCTTTCATCCACAGTGACGTTGCGGATGCCCCCTTTACCCGGCCCAGGCGGGTTCCGGCGACATCACCAAAGAGATCGATCGTCCGCTCTCCAGCGCTTTCGTCTATATCAAAATCAAACCAGGCACCGCCTTTCTGCCATGGTTGGAGATCACCGTCCTCTGGACCGGTCTTGATATTTCGGTCGAATTCGGCCCGTTTACGCCTATCTGCTAGGAGATTGTAGGCCGCCGTTACGTGCTTGAAACGCTCCTCAGCCGTTTTGTCGCCGGCATTGACGTCGGGATGCAATTCCTTTGCAAGCCGGCGGTACGCGCGTTTGATCTCGTCGCGATCGGCGTTCCGTCCGACGCCGAGAAGGTCATATGGCGATTTCATCTTCCTAGTTTGTAAAACCCGACGACCGCCGTCAATACGGTGAAATTCTCGGATAACCACAAGCGGTTGTTGTGATTCGCGTAGAAGGCTCTACAAGTTGTGGTGCAGCATCACCCATGCTGTGGCAGTTCTACCCAAACTGCGCTGACAAAATCGCGTCCCGGTGTTCCGACCCACCTATGCGCCGGGGCGCGTACCTTTTTATAAGTGTTGTTCGCTTCTGCCTGAATTTCGGGCAAAAAAAATGGCCTCAGCCGCCCCCGGCTTTCGGCCTGCCCCTCTTCCAGATGAACTCAAATGCCTCGGAACCGGCTCGTTCACCCTTGGTGGGACACCCACCCATCATTGCGAGTTCCATCGCGCTGACAAGAA
>JAYYZV010000032.1:0-10582 GCA_036339975.1 Pseudomonadota bacterium
CCCGATGCCGTTTTTGCGAATGGAAACTCGGGGGATTTTATCAGCGGGGCGCATATCCGTGTTGGAGACGGTTCGCCGGTACCAACGAAGGATAGCCTAGCAACGATCATCGAAGCCTTAAGCGAGAAACACTTCTCATTATGGCAATCGCTCAGAACCTCGAAGCATCTTGCGGCGATAGAAGCGCAGATCCGCGCATCGCTCGATCGTGCTGGTGCCGAGCCCGGCTGCGATGTGCACGACTTTGGAATTTATGAATACGCAGAGTTCCAGGACAGGCAGTGCAAGTATGTCATCGGCGGGCAGAGGATATACGAGTTTTTGGGCTACGCGTGGCGATTGCCGCTTTGGGACAATGACCTTATTGCGTTTTTCGAACGGATGCCGCGCGAAGCGAAAGTAGGACAACGTTTGTATGCGGATACGCTCGAGGGTGCGAACTGGGGCGGCGTCTGGCAGGACGTGCCGGTTAACGCGCGGACGATCAAACCAAACTGGATCCGGCCTCTCCGGTTTATGGCAAAAGTCGCTCACGCTCCCGTGGGAAAGGACGCCTGGCATAAATTCGAGAAACGTTATTTCGGCTATTGGATGGAGCTTAGCGGGCAATCCGCAATTCGATCCTATACGGAAGTCGCAAACGATCGTCGGGGTGCCCGCTACGGCGTCGCTTGGTTAACGGAAGACTATCTCTCCCGGCATGGTTTGGACTATGCCGGAAACCTGATGTCCTAGCATGAACCACGATTTTTCACACCAAAGCTATCGCGAAATGCTTCAGTCGTTTTTGCAGAAAGGCTATCGGGTCTGCGGTTTCGAAGAGGCGAACCCCGTCCAACGGCATCTGATTGTGCGGCACGATATCGACATGTCGCTTTCCATGGCGGAGCCAATTGCTGAAATCGAATCCGAGCTGGGAATCTCCGCGACATACTTCGTTCTCATGGGGTCCGAGCTATACAGCCCCTTCACGCAAGCCTCTCGACGATCGATAAGCAGGATACAAACTCTCGGTCACGATATCGGGCTGCATTTCGACGCGTCATACTACGAGAACGATTCAGCTTCGTTGGACGGCGCAGCCGATGCGGAGTGCCAAGCATTGGAGCTGATTACGGGTAAGCCTGTTCGGGTGATCAGTTTTCATCGGCCAATCCCGGAACTTCAGGGCTCGGGACCATTAGCCGGACGACGTCACGCATATGAGCCGCGGTACTTCAGCGAGATGGGTTATTGTTCAGATTCCAGAGGGGCTTGGCATTACGGCCATCCGCTGGCGCACGAAGCTGTCCAGGTCGGTCGTGCGCTACAATTGCTGACCCATCCGATTTGGTGGACCCCGCAAGTCATGGATGGACCTTTGTCGAAGCTCGAAAACTTTCTGAATGACAAAGCGCGCGTATTGAAATCGGAGTTGGCGGAAAACTGCGCGCCTTATCGAGCCGTATTCAAGGATGAAGAGAGCCGTCGGTCCGACTGAGAGTTGGTGAGTATGTGTGTTTCAGATAATGCCACGAGCGTAGGGCGATGACGATCGTATCGATCCATCAGCCGAATTATCTTCCCTGGTTGGGCTATTTCCGAAAAATAGCGCAGTCAGATGTCTTCGTGTTTTATGACAACGTTCAGATGCCGATGGGTAAGAGCCTGGTAACGCGGAACCGTTTCAAGTCCGCGCAAGGCTCTAAATGGTTGACGGTTCCCAGCAAGAAATCCGGCACCCCCGGTCTGATCGGCGAGACAGAGTTCGTGCCCGGTAATTGGCAAGCCAAACATCTTGGCAGTTTAAGGAATTGGTATGCCGGGAGCCAATGCCTGGACGATGTCTTGGACATCTTAATCGATTCGTTCAACGAGGATGGAACCAAGATTTCCGATCTCAATATTCAACTCATTAAGTCGTTTTGTGAGTTTGTCGGCATCCGGGATACGCGTTTTGTCGTCTCGTCACAAATGAGACACGGTGAGACAGGCTCCGCTAGTATATCACCTATTCTGAGCGAGCTTGACGCGAGTGTGTATCTGACGGGACAAGGCGCTGGATCGATGCGGCACCTTGATACGGAGGAACTGTCGCGTTTGGGCATCGAAACACGGTTCTTATCGACCACATTCGCCGCGTATCCGCAACGCCATGGCGACTTCGAGCCGAACCTCTCTGCAATTGATGCGTTGCTGAATGTTGGTCCATCGGCTTTCCTCGGCCTGCTCTAGGATGAAGTGAGCTTGTTAATTTTCTCAGTTTTTTGTTCCTGTTCTTGCCGGCGACGCTCTCTCGTTACGCCGGGACAGCGTATAATTTCGCCCTAAATGGCGCTTATCTTTTGGAACCTGAAGCGGCACTGAGAGTCGCGGCGAATTATGGTGCCAAGAAAGTCCTGTAACGGCGTAGATTTTTTTCATTCACCGAGAATACGGAAGCTTACGCGCTCTAAGTTCGTGTGATGGGTGCCGATTTTTCTTGGTGGAAATTCACGCAATAAAGTGCCAACGTGCGATGAGACGGGTTGGTTCGAGCATTACGAAGACAATGTTCCCTCTCGGGCGCCTCCTGCGGAGGCCCGGAAGGTTTTTCCGGATTTCGAGAGCATGCTGGCATTTGCAGGGGAATCAGAGGTCGAACTGGCCTTATTCATTCCACCAATTTTTTTGAGTTTCACATGCGGCGAAACCGAATCTACATCGATTGGTTCGAGCGTGTAACGGCGATCGCGGCCCGTCGCGGCATTCCGATCTGCAATCTCGCAGCGGATCCCGACATTACGGCGCGGCGTGCGGATTTCTACGATTGGAGTCACTGCAAGCCCGATGTCGGCAATCGCATCATCCGAGAGATTTATGCCGCTAGGCCTGACGGCGCGTAAAGACTTAACTAGGGATCGCTCGGTTGGAGCTATTCCGTAATTTTGAAATTGTCGAATGGAAGTTTGAAGAAGGTGGGTGAACGCGAGAGGTCTTCGATTTTTAGCCCGACGGCCATACGCGCCGGCACAATACAAACCTCGATTGCTGGCCGTATGAGCCTCCTATCCAGAATTCAGCATGCCACTTAAGGAGAGGGACAAAACCCGCGTCCTATGCATCGATCATGAAGGCGGACGCGGCGGCTCGTCAAAAAGCCTGTTCGAATCGATCGAAGTCGTCGACCGGACGCGGCTCGAAGTTTCCGTTTGGTGCCGTCGCGAAAGCCATTTGACAAAGGCATACGAGGCGCGAGGTGTTGCGACGAGGGTCGTGGCCGACTGGCCACGCTTTACGCCTCTAGACCGATTTGCGCCGAGCGTATTTTCCCTGATGATTTCAGCATTTCGGTTCACCCGTTTTGCCGGTGGGCATCGCGCGTTGTTGGAAGAAATCGGCCAACGTTTCGATGTTGTCCATTTAAATCACGAGACTCTATTCCCGCTCGCTTGGTTAATTCGCCGCCACTCCACAATTCCGATTTCCATGCACATTCGAACCGTGCAATTCGATACGGCGTTGAGCCGTTGGCAGACGAGAATGATTGTCCGGCTCGTGGATTTTTTGTATTTTATATCGGCCAACGAGCAGAGAAACTTCAGAAATCGCGGTGGACGCGAGACCCGGCAAATCGTCCTGACAAACATTGTAAATCCCGTTCTAAACAGTGAACCGCTAACCACTCTACCCCCAAGCAGCAATCTACTCGTGTCGAGTATTGGCAATTTTTCTTTAGAAAATGGAACGGATCGTCTCATTGAACTCGCGCAGACCTTACAAGCCTGGAATCGAACGGACATTCACTTTGTCGTTGCCGGGCAAATGAGATTGCCGCGGCAAATGCGTCGCCAATTGCCGTTGCAAGCAAATGCCGCCGAGACACTTTCGGCGCTGGCGGAAGGCTTAGGTCTATCCTGTTATTTCACATTCTTGGGCCATATCAGTAACCCCCAGAGCGTTTTGGATGTGACTCAAATTGGCATAAAATTGAACCGGTTGGGATCAAATTGGGGCCGGGACGTGCTGGAGGCGCTTGTCTCCGGCGTTCCGATTCTGGCGGTGGGGCAGGATAAGACGTTTGTTCGTCCGGGCGAGACGGGTTTGCTGTTCGTGGACTATGATCCAGAGCACATCTGCGAGGCATTGGTGTATCTCAAAGACAATCCGACGGAATTGGAAAGGCTGACGGAGCGTGCCAAAGCGTGTGCCCAAGAAATAAACAACCCGGCACACCATGGTGCGACGCTGACGGCGCAGTGGCAAAAATTGCATCGGGATGGTCGTGCCGAGTTGTGAAATCATAACCGACCCCGATCAATGCGAACGTCTGTGGTTAGACAGTCGCGATATTGCATTGCCGTTTGGCGACTGGAGCCTGCGGATGGGCGCGGCGCGGATGTCGGACATCACGCCTTATTTTCTTCGGCATGTCGCGACCGGGACTGTCTTGCCGCTCGGTTTGGCTGGCGACATGGCTGTGTTTTTCGGTGGTAAAGTTTACAGCGAACGAAATGGATTTCTTGGGCCCTCGGGTGGCGAAGCTGATATTCTAGAAGCACTCGTCGAAACGGGTAGGTCTTTTAGGTTGCTGTCTTGGGTCTGTGACCCGGTTGCATTGACCTCCAGCGCCATGGCGGCGTTTGAAGTACCCTATAATCAGTTTTGGATTGCCGATCCATTTCACGATATGGAGGCATATTCGCAGAGTAGGCTGGAGGCGAAACACGTTAAGGAGTTTCGCTATTTACAGCGTAAATTCACTTATATCGACCTCGTGCCGGAAAACTGGGTCGAGTGCGCCGAGAAGATTGAGACGTATATCAAGCTCACAATGCAAAGCTTCGCCAAGCGGAACGCGCACTCGGTATATAGCGATGAAGTGGCACGGGCGATAATTCTTGAGACTTGTAAGAATGCATTTGCGCGTAACGCTCTACGAATGACCGAGCTTGAATACAACGAGGAGTGTTGCGGATTGGCGGTATTCATCGACGAATGCGAAGCCGAACGCGCCACCTATCTATTGAATTTATATGCACCATCACCCAGCGATATATCGAATGGTGTTATTTGCGCGGTGATCAGATATGCTAGTGCGAGTGGGAAACCGGTTGATGGATTGCGCGGGTCTTTTACCCTGAAGAAGAAATTTGGCTTCCGGCCTGAACCCGCTTTTGCGCTTGTTCGCGATCCTAACTGGATTGTTAAACCGCAATCTGATTTAAGCCCATCAGAAATTTTGACGTTATATGGGCGGCCCTTTTGGGGCGAAAAATAGAGTGACACAACCTTTATTGCCAAGTTGGCCTCAAATTTTGCAGGCGGGTTCAAAGCTTGCGGATGCGCCTGAACCGCAGAACGTACACATCTATGCGGACCTTGTACGCGCGAGCGAATCGTCGCCGCCCTATCACTTGCGGCCAATTCTGAATTACCTGGAAGAGGTGGGTATCCGTACCGGTAAGGACCGCGCGGATATCCGTGTGCTTGATCATGGGTGCGGTGGCGCGGCCACCCTCATGTACCTTGCGGCCATGGGGTTCCGCCAAGTCTATGGCGTGGATGTCGGCGGTGATATCGAACGCACTGATCGGGCGGTCCGTTCGATTACGCGGGTGAGCGAGCCAAGCGTACTTTTGTACGATGGTACCAACCTTCCGTTCCCCGACGGCAGCTTTGATTTAATTTTCAGCCAGCAGGTACTCGAGCACGTCAACGACTCCGCTATCGAATCCTATCTCGACGACGAGGCGCGCGTTCTCGGCGACTTGGGTATTCTTTACCACCAGATTCCGCATCGATGGACGCCCTGGGAGTCGCATACCAAGACTTGGGCCGTTCACTACTTGCCGCTGTCGCTTCGATCGCGGGTATATGCAATGCTGGGACACGATCCGGAATATGTCGCGAGACTACTGTATCTAAGGTCGCCGTTTTACTATTTTCGTCAGCTTCGCATGCGATATCCGTTCGTTTCTAATAAGACGTTGGAACGCCTGAAACTCCGGCCAGACGCCGCTTACTATGAAGGCAATCTGAAACTTCGGCGACTCGTATCGTCCTGCACGGAAATGCCGGTCATCCGATCAATGCTTTCCAACCTTATAATGCTTGACGTGACGGCGCAGAAGATGCCGAAGATCGTCCCAAACGGTCCCGCAGATCAAGACGTTCCACAGGGAGATTAATGATGCCTAAAGTCGTTGTGATCGGAGCCGGTCACTGGGGTAAAAACCTTGTCCGGAATTTCTCTAATCTTGGCGCACTCGCTGGTATTTGTGACAGTGATCGAGATGCAGTGGACAGGATAAAAGCTTCCTATCCAGAGGCCGAAACCTGGGCGTCACACGATGCGGTTTTTTCGGACAAAGAAGTTGAGACGGTTGCCATTGCGACACCTGCCGCAACCCATGGCGCGTTGGTGGAAGCGGCGTTGACGGCGGGAAAGAACGTTTTTGTCGAGAAGCCGTTGTGCCTCGACTTGGAGCAAGCGCACAGTTTGGAAAAGCTCGTGAATAGCCGTGACCAGGTTCTAATGGTTGGCCATTTGATGCTCTATCATCCGGCCTTCAATGCGCTCCTTTTCGCAGTGAGAAGCGGCGATGTTGGCACCCTTCGGTATATCTACTCAACGCGCCTTTCTCTCGGTCAGATTCGCCGCGAGGAGAATGCGTTGTGGTCATTTGCGCCGCATGACATCTCCATGATTTTGGCTTTGGCTGAAACTGGCCCGCAGGAAGCTATCGCAAATGGCGTGACGTATTTACGCGAAGGTGTTGTCGATACAACGCTCTCATATCTAACGTTTCCGGGAAACCTTAAGGCGCATCTATTCGTCTCTTGGCTGCACCCCTACAGAGATCACCGAATGGTCGTTATTGGCAGCGAAAGCATGATCGTATTTGACGACAATCAGGCTGGGCCCGAGAAGTTGCTGCAGTATGATCATTCGATAGGATGGGACGGCGACTTGCCGTCGATTACTAAGGCAAAAGGGTCCCCTATACCCTACAGTGACGAGGAGCCGCTCCTTTGCGAGTGCCGTCATTTTCTCGACTGCGTGGAAACGGGTGAACGCCCTCGTTCAGATGTCACCGAGGGAATTCAAGTGCTATCGATTTTGGACGCTTGTCAGCGCTCCTTGAACACAGGCCAAGCAATTCAGATGTACTAAAATGACCGATTTCTTTGCACACAGTTCTTCGGTTGTCGATCCGAATGTCAAAATCGGTGCCGACACCAAGATTTGGCATTTTTGCCATGTCCTTTCTCACACCACGATTGGCGCCGGATGCGTCCTCGGGCAAAACGTTATGGTAGGGCCAAACGTTACGGTCGGAGATGGCTGTAAGATTCAAAACAACGTATCTCTATATGACGGCGTTACCCTTGAGAACGATGTTTTTTGTGGACCTTCTTGCGTGTTCACGAATGTCCTAACGCCACGTGCGTTTGTCGAGCGCAAAGACGAATTCCTAGCAACGCTCGTTCAATCCGGCGCTTCAATCGGCGCCAACGCGACGATTGTGTGCGGCTTGACGATCGGTCGATTTGCGATGATTGGCGCTGGCGCGGTTGTTACCCACGACGTACTGGATCATCAATTGGTCGTAGGTTCGCCGGCCAGGCCGATCGGTTGGGTGAGTAAGAGCGGTGAGCGGCTGGGTGCGAATCTTGTTTGCCCGCGTACGCAAGAGAAATACCGCGAGACCGAAAGCGGATTGGTTCAAATTACATAAAGGCAGATCATGTCAACGCCCGCGAATATTGCGTTTGTCGATTTGAAGGCGCAGCAAAAGCGTTTGAAGTCTAAAATTGACAAACGAATGGCCCAAGTCTTGGAACATGGGCAATACATTATGGGGCCCGAAGTCGCGGAGTTCGAGGCGGCTTTGGCGAAGTTCGCGGGGGCCGCGGACTCCGTTGGCGTCGCAAATGGAACGGATGCACTGCATATAGCGTTGATGGCGGAAGATATCGGCGTCGGGGACGCCGTTTTTTTGCCGAGTTTTACTTTTACGGCAACAGCCGAGGTCGTGTTGCTGCGTGGTGCAGAGCCGGTGTTCTGTGAAGTTGACGGACGTACGTTTAACATCGATCCGCATGATCTACGCCCCAAAATCGAAGCTGTGCGAAAGGGAGGGCGCTTGCGGCCGCGCGCGGTGATCGCTGTCGACTTATTTGGCTCGCCGGCGAACTATACGGCGCTGTCGGAGGTTTGTGCCGAAGCTGATCTCTTTTTGTTGGCGGATGCCGCGCAAAGCTATGGCGCCATTTTGGGGGAGAAACGTGTCGGCACGCTGGCGCCGGTCACGGCGACGAGTTTCTTCCCGGCCAAACCATTGGGATGCTATGGAGACGGCGGCGCGCTTATCACCGATGATCCGGACCGGGCTGCAATGTTCCGTTCAATTCGTGCGCACGGCAAAGGAAGTGCGAAATATGATATCGATCGTATCGGCTTGAATAGCCGCCTCGATACGCTGCAAGCCGCAATCTTGTTGGCAAAGATTTCTATCTTTCAAGAAGAGCTCGATGCCCGCAGACAAGTTGCTGAGATGTATTCCGCGCGGCTATCTGGGAACGTTACAACGCCACTAGCAGACAACATGTCACAAAGCGCCTGGGCGCAGTACGCTATATTGCTCGACGATCGCGATACGCTTGCCGGCAAATTGAAGGAAAGCGGCGTCCCAACGGCAATCTACTATCCCAAGCCGATGCATCTGCAATCCGCATATTTGCAATATGGTGATGGCGAAGGCTCGCTACCTATCAGCGAAACCTTGTCCGAGAGAATACTCTGCTTACCCATGCATCCATACTTGGACGAGGCAGTAATCGACGATATCTGTTCGCGTATCAACGCAACCTTTTCCTAAGACGGATACTCGAGTTCTCTGATGAGTAAGATCGTACTTGTTCTGCCGTCCTTTGCCGGGGGTGGTGCTGAAAGGGTTATGTTGAGGCTGTTGAACGAGCTCGATGCGAATACCTTCGAAACATCTATCGTAGTCCTAGAGGAGAGCGGCCCACTTCGTAGCGATGTCGCCTCCCATATTTCGGTAGTAAGTCTGAGGCAGCCGCGGGTGCGATCGGCAATGGTTTCGCTCTGGCGCGAGCTTAGGAAACTGTCCCCGGCAATTGTCGTGACGACGATGGGGTATTTAAACCTTGCCGTATTGCTCGTGAGTCAGTTTGGGTTATCCAAGACGGGCGTTGTTGTCCGTGAAGCCAATGATCCCGATGCGACGCTGAAAGCATTCCGTTGGCCATTGCTCGTGCGCATGCTTTATCGGACGCTCTATCCCCGAGCGCGTGCTATAATCTGCCCGTCTCACGCGATTAGAGAAAAGCTGGTCCGCGAATTCGCTATTTCGACCGACCTAATGCGGATTCTGCGGAACCCAGTCGACGTTTTGGCACTGCAGCGGTGGCGGATGGCACCGAACCCAGACAAGAAAGAAACGGTATTCGTCGCTTCGGGTCGATTAACGGAGCAGAAAGGCTTCGATAGACTTCTAGAAATGTTTGTCGATGTCCGTGAACCGTCGCGCCTGTGGATCTTGGGTGATGGCCCACTGAGATCCGAACTACGAGGGCAGGCTCTTGCGCTCAAAATCGACGGCCGCGTGGAATTCTTGGGATTTCAAGACGACCCGTGGCGTTACTACGCCACTGCGGACGCCTTTGTTATGCCATCTCGTTGGGAGGGCATGCCGAACGCAGCGCTCGAAGCGCTTGCTTGCGGTACCCCTGTTATCGCGACACCGGAAGCAGGAGGGATCGGAGAAGTCGGATCTATGGCGCCTGAGGGCGCCGTTACACTGGCCGAATCTGGTGAGCCGTTTGCTGCGGCGATGAACGCTGTTATACAACGTCCAAATGTGCCGCCACAGGTCAGTTTATTGCCCGACGATTTCCAACTTTCCGCCGTATGTGAAGAATTTACCCGTCTAATTTCATCCGATGTCACAAGTTGACATGACGAACAGTCCGCCCCCTCGGCTGGGCTTGGGAACAGTACAATTCGGTTCAGCGTATGGCGTGACCAATAAGAATGGTAAGCCGTCGGACACAACGGTCTCTCGTATCGTTGCCGACGCCTTAGAAGGAGAGGTTGGGCTCATAGACACCGCGCCGGTCTATGGCGATGCGGAATCGCGCCTTGGGGCTTTACTACCCGATGACGGCGACTGCGCGATTGTCACGAAGACAGTCTCAAGGCGGCATTCGACGCAATTTGGGAAAGAAGATTCGCGAATTGTCCGCGATGGGTTTACGGCATCACTTGATCGGCTCCGACGTGACGCGATCTATGGTCTTTTGGTGCATGCAGGAAGCGATCTTCTAGAACCAGGCGGGGAGAGATTGGTTGATACGCTGCGCGAATTTCAAGAGGCGGGGCTTGTGCAGAAGATTGGTGTTTCAATCTATGATGCTGAGGAGCTTGACCGCATACTCAATGTTTTTAAACCGGAGATCGTGCAGCTGCCGCTCAGCGTCGCTGATCAAAGGCTACAACAAAGCGGTCATTTGGCTGTACTGAAAGCGCTCGGCGTCGAGATACATGCGCGATCGGTTTTCTTACAAGGCGTCTTGCTTGCCGAGCCAACAATGT
>JAYYZV010000033.1:0-12903 GCA_036339975.1 Pseudomonadota bacterium
GATCGACTATCAAAATACAATCAGCTAATCCGTATTGAGGAAGACCTCGGTCCGGCGGCGATCTATGCCGGACGCGGAGCCCTCGGACTATAGATATACTAAAATCAAATAGTAAATCTGAGTCTGTTTATGACTGTTTTGGTTGAAATTTTAGTATTATTTTCCTGATTTGAGTCTTTTTTGGTTGACCATACGAATCGAAATGTGATTCGATTCGCAAATGGGAGCTGTTCATGAAATAAAACGACGATCGCGCCGCATGATTGTTCCAATGATTGGAGCGCTCTTTGTTTCCTACTTTCTAGTCCATTCTTTTCACGGCGATCGCGGCGTTATTGCCTGGATGCATGTCCAGAAACAGGTTTCGGCTGCAGATGAGACACTTAAATCGACCCGCGCCGTTCGGCGCGACTATGAAAGGCGTATCTCTTTGCTTAGATCCGGGCAGCTTGACGCGGATATGCTAGATGAAAGGGCACGTCTAATGGCGGGTTTGGTTCGTCCGGATGAATACATCATCGTGGGCGCAAAGGCTCAGTCTGACTGATTGCCTATAAGTTTTAACGGTCATTTTGACCTTTTTGAAATTTTCTTAACGCCAACGGCGCTAAAACGACCGTTCCTTTCTCATGTCGGTGTTGCGGTGTGGTACAGTTTCTATATTGTAATCACCAATAAATCCGTATGAATATGAGTACATACACGCATTTTGATCGGGCGGGAGAAGTGCAATGGCTAAATCACCCCAGTCGAAGGGCCGAAAAGTTAAAGGTAAGACTGCTACGCGTAGGAAAAAAAAAGTCGGGGGCCGCAGCGCTACAGAGCTACTTGATTACTACCGAAACATGTTGCTTATTCGCCGCTTTGAGGAACGTGCCGGACAGATGTACGGCATGGGACTGATTGGTGGTTTTTGCCACCTCTATATCGGTCAGGAAGCCGTGGTTGTCGGAATGCAGGCCGCGATCGACGACCGAGACGCTGTAATTACCAGTTATCGGGATCACGGACATATGTTGGCTTGCGGTATGGAGGCCAAGGGTGTGATGGCAGAGTTGACGGGGCGCATCGGCGGGTACTCCAAGGGAAAAGGTGGGTCGATGCACATGTTTTCCAAGGAAAAGTCATTTTATGGGGGGCACGGGATTGTTGGTGCTCAGGTACCGATCGGCACAGGGCTGGCATTCGCTGCAAAATATAAAGGAACGGACGGAGTATCGATAACTTACCTAGGCGACGGGGCTGTGAATCAGGGTCAGGTTAATGAGGCCTTTAACATGGCGGGGCTCTGGGACTTGCCGGTAATCTACGTTATCGAAAACAACCGCTATGGAATGGGTACGTCCGTATCCCGGGCATCGGCGGCAAAGGAGCTGTATCGGCTTGGCGAGCCTTATGGTATGCCGGGAGAGCAAGTTGACGGCATGAATGTATTAGCTGTCCGGGAGGCGGCGGCTAAAGCAGTGAAATATTGCCGAGCCGGAAACGGGCCATACGTTTTGGAAATGATGACATATCGCTATCGCGGTCATTCTATGTCGGATCCCGCAAAATACCGGCCAAAGGAAGAAGTTGCGGAAATGCGGGAACAATTTGATCCGATTGCGAATCTGAGTAAGGTAATTGTCTCCGCTGGTTATAAATCCGAGGATGAGTTGAAGGATCTGGACCGGGAAGTCCGTGGAGTTGTGACGGAGGCGGCGGAATTCGCTCAGCAAAGTCCCGAGCCGAATCCCTCAGAACTATATACCGACGTACTGCTAGATGCTTGAGCGGAGGTAAAGATGCCTATTGAAATACTGATGCCCGCGCTGTCACCGACCATGACGGAGGGCAATCTTGCAAAATGGCATAAGAATGAGGGTGACGAGGTGTCCGCCGGTGACGTGATTGCAGAAATCGAGACCGATAAGGCGACAATGGAAGTCGAGGCTGTCGATGAGGGAGTGCTCGGCAAAATTTTTGTTTCCGAGGGTAGTGAGAATGTTCAGGTCAATCAGGTAATCGGTCTGTTGCTCGGAGAAGGCGAGGACGCTGGGAGCATTGGAGGCAGTTTGCCGCCGCCTGCGGTCGCCCAGGTCGAGCCCCCGGCAGAAGCGCCAGAAAATTCATCAGCACCCGCAGAAGTCGGCACGTCACCTCCAAAATCATCCGCTGTCGAACCGGATTATGCGGGTAACATGGTCAGCCTAACGGTTCGTGAGGCACTCCGGGAAGCCATGGCTGAGGAAATGCGGGCAGATGAGAACGTATTCCTGATGGGCGAAGAAGTTGCCCAGTACGAGGGGGCATATAAGGTTAGCCAAGGGTTGCTTGAGGAGTTTGGTGAACGGCGTGTTATCGATACGCCTATAACCGAACACGGCTTTACTGGCCTTGGCATCGGCGCTGCCTTTGCCGGATTGAAGCCCATTGTTGAATTCATGACGTTCAACTTCGCGATGCAGGCCATGGACCAGCTAATAAATTCGGCCGCCAAGACAAACTATATGTCGGGCGGACAGATGGGTTGTCCAGCGGTCTTCCGCGGACCAAACGGCGCAGCGTCTCGTGTCGCCGCGCAGCACTCGCAATGCTTTGCGAGTTGGTACGCCCATATACCCGGTATTTACGTTGTTTCTCCTTATTCTGCAGCGGATGCGAAGGGTTTGCTGAAGTCGGCTATTCGGGATCCAAACCCGGTAGTGTTCCTAGAGAACGAAATTCTATATGGCCAAAACTTCAATGTGCCAAACGACCCAGAATGGACTGTCCCGATCGGCAAGGCGAGTGTTGTTCGGGAAGGCAGAGACATCACCATTACCGCTTTCTCGATAATGGTTGGTTACGCCCTTGAAGCGGCAGAAGATCTGGCAAAACAGGGTATTGACGCCGAGGTGATCGACCTTAGAACCCTGCGTCCGTTGGACACGGAAACCATCGTCAAGTCGGTCAGGAAAACCAACCGGATTGTGTCGGTTGAAGAGGGCTGGCCGGTGGCCGGAATTGGATCTGAGATCGGTGCCATCGTGATGGAACAGGCCTTTGACTGGCTAGACGCGCCGGTTCAGCGGGTCTGTGCGGCTGACGTACCGTTGCCCTATGCGGCAAATCTGGAGAAGCTGGCGCTGCCGCAGGTGGCTGATGTGGTTCAGGCGGCTAAGACCGCCTGTTACGCGGATTGAACGGGCGGGTAGACGGGTATGGCCATCAAAATTCTAATGCCGGCGCTGTCGCCGACAATGACTGAGGGGAACGTTGCCAAGTGGCATGTCAAAGAAGGCGACGAAGTAAGGCCGGGAGACGTCATCGCAGAGATAGAAACCGACAAGGCGACTATGGAGGTCGAGTCCATCGATGAGGGCGTCGTCGGCAAGATTATGGTGCCTGAGGGTGCTGAGGGTATTCAAGTAAATACAACCATTGGGGTGTTACTGGAAGATGGCGAAGACGTCTCGTCCATCGGCGACGATCCCGAGGTTGGAGCGCCGGCGCCGAGATCCGAACCCGTCGACACAGCGCAGCAACCTGTAAAAGCATCGAGCCCGCCTAACCCTGCGCCATCGACGCGGGACACGGATGTCGAAGTTAGCCCGCTAGCTAAGCGGATTGCTGAGCAGACCGGCGTCGATCTCCGTTCGGTCGTCGGCTCGGGCATACAGGGCAAAATCGTAAAAGCGGATGTTGAGGCGGCCTTCTCCGTTGGCGGTAAACCGGCCGACGGACAGGTTCAAATTGAGACAGATGCGGTTTTACCTGAACCCGTTGATGCGGACGGTAACCGTATCGCCGCGAGCCCACTTGCGCGGCGGATGGCAGCTGATTCAAATGTCGACCTCGTTGGAATTGCCGGCTCGGGCCCCAATGGACGGATTGTCAAAACCGATGTTGAGGCCGCGATCGCTTTGCGCGGGGCTCCGCAAACGGCATTCTCATCGACACCTGCCGGCGATATGTCCGAGATCGTCAAGTTGTCCACGGTTCGTAAGGTAATCGCGCAGCGAATGACTGAGTCCAAATCCAAGGTTCCACATTTTTATCTCACGATGGACTGTGAACTGGACGAGCTTATCAGGGTGCGAAAAGCGCTGAACGATGCGCAGAATGACGTGAAAATATCAGTCAACGATTTTGTAATCCGCGCATGCGCCATTGCGCTTATGGAGGTTCCGGCTGCCAATGTTGCCTACGAGGGCGAAGGCGAAATGCGCCAGCACCATACGGCCGATATCTCGGTCGCGGTTGCCATCCCGGGTGGGCTGATCACCCCTATCGTACGCGGAGCCGAAAAAAAGGGCTTCAAGCAAATCTCCGCCGAGATGAAGGACCTTGCTACCCGTGCTCGCGACGGCAAACTTTTGCCGGTGGAATACCAAGGCGGGTCATTCTCTGTGTCCAATCTCGGCATGTTTGGCGTGAAGCAGTTCGATGCGGTGATCAACCCGCCGCAGGCCTGCATCCTCGCGGTGGGTGCCGGAGAACAACGTCCGGTGGTGAAAAGCGGTGAGATCGTGCCGGCGACGGTTATGAGCTGCACTTTGTCGGTTGATCACAGGGTGGTGGATGGCGCCATCGGCGCTGAGCTGCTGGCGGCGGTCAAACGCTGTCTGGAAAACCCAGCGTTGATGCTACTGTAAAATTTGCCGTATGGCGGGAAATTGGGGCTAGCCGGCGGCTTCTGATTACCGTCTCTGCACGGCGCCAAAACGCGCTCGATAGAGTGAGAAAGGACATGCTGTGGCAGACGATCAATACGAACTGGTTGTAGTGGGCGGCGGCCCCGGCGGTTACGTGGCAGCGATCCGAGCGGCGCAGCTCGGCATGAAAGCGGCGGTCGTTGAGCGCGAGCACCTTGGTGGTATCTGTCTAAATTGGGGATGCATCCCAACTAAGGCCTTGCTGCGAACGTCAGAGATCAAGCACCTTATAGACCACGCCGAAGAATTTGGGATTTCGGTCAGTGATGTTTCCTTCGATATTAAAAAAATTGTGGAGCGGTCCCGCGGTGTAGCAAAACGCCTAAACCAAGGCGTCGGGCACCTGCTGAAAAAAAATAAGGTCGACGTTATTATGGGTGCTGGTGCACTGTCCGGCGGCGGAAAGCTGGCAGTCACGGATGCCAATGGCGGGTCATCTGAACTATCTGCGGATCACATTATTCTGGCGACTGGTGCAAGGGCACGCTCGTTGCCGGGGCTTGAGCCAGACGGCAAGCTGATTTGGACCTATAGGGAAGCAATGGTGCCAGAGACAATGCCTGGCTCGCTTCTGGTGATAGGGTCCGGAGCGATCGGGATCGAGTTTGCTAGCTTCTATTCCGACCTCGGTACTGACGTCACCGTTGTCGAAGCGATGGACCGGGTACTGCCCGTGGAGGATGAAGAAGTCTCCGCCATCGCGCGGAAGGCGTTCGAAAAGCAGGGAATGATTATTCACACAGGTGCAAAGGTATCGGCAGCAAAGCTTGGCGCGGACGATGTCACGGTGACCGCTGAGATGGACGACGGAAACACTCAGGAAATCACTGTCGATCGGGTTATTCTGGCAGTCGGAATCACAGGTAACATCGAGAATATTGGGCTGGAAAACACCAAGGTGGAGGTTGATGGCGGGCATGTCGTAATCGACGAATGGATGCAGACCGGAGAACCCGGTGTATATGCTATTGGCGATCTGGCTGGGCCACCTTGGCTCGCGCATAAGGCTAGCCACGAAGGCGTTATCTGCGTAGAAAAAATTGCCGGCGAGAAAACCCAGCCATTGGATACGTCGCTAATTCCCGGGTGCACCTATTGCCGTCCGCAGGTCGCTAGCATTGGTATGACCGAGGCGAGGGCTAAGGAATCCGGGCATGAGGTGAAGGTGGGCCGTTTCCCGTTTATGGGTAATGGCAAGGCTATCGCCCTCGGTGACAGCGAGGGCATGATCAAGACGGTTTTTGATTCGAAAACTGGCGAACTGTTAGGAGCCCACATGATCGGAGCCGAGGTAACGGAACTGATCCAAGGGTACATGGTTGGCAAAACGCTGGAAACTACGGAAGCCGAACTGGTGGAAGCCGTGTTCCCGCATCCAACTCTTTCCGAAATGATGCATGAATCAGTGCTTGACGCGTACGGTCGCGCTGTCCATTTCTGACACATGAGTGAACCCGCAAAAACCGCGCGCCTGCGCCATCCGGAAAAGGCGCATCGGCCCGACAACCCGATCCAGCGCAAGCCGCCTTGGATTCGCGTCAAGGCGCCGACATCGCCCGTTTATCAGGAGACCCGCGACTTGATGCGGAAGCTAACGCTTAATACGGTGTGCGAGGAAGCAGCCTGTCCAAACATTGGAGAATGCTGGGCGCAGAAACACGCAACCATGATGATAATGGGAGACATCTGCACGCGGGCCTGCGCGTTCTGCAACATAGCGACCGGCGTGCCAGGCAAACTTGATGCGTCGGAGCCGGAGCACGTAGCCGTCGCGGTGGCGGAACTGGAGCTGGCCCATGTCGTCATCACGTCGGTAGACCGTGATGATCTTGACGATGGCGGGGCAGGGCATTTTGCTAAGGTCATTGGCCGAATTCGCGAAAATTCTCCGGATACAACAATCGAAATCTTGACGCCCGATTTTCAGAAGAAGGACGGTGCGATAGAGACCGTGGTGGAGGCCCGGCCGGATGTCTTCAATCACAACCTCGAAACTGTGCCGCGCCTATATGGGACAGTTCGGCCTGGCGCACGATATTTTCACTCCCTTCGGCTTCTGCACGAGGTGAAGAAGTCGGACCCAACTATCTTTACTAAGTCTGGCCTAATGGCTGGCCTGGGTGAGGGAAAGGAAGAAATCCTGCAGGTAATGGACGATCTGAGGTCCGCGGAAGTTGATTTCCTGACAATCGGCCAGTACCTGCAGCCCACGGTAAAGCATCATGCCATCGACCGTTTCGTGACGCCTGGTGAATTTCACGCCTACCAGAATGCCGCTTACGGCAAGGGTTTCCTGATGGTTTCTTCTTCGCCATTGACGCGGTCTTCTTATCACGCCGACAGTGATTTCGCCGAGATGCGGGATGCGCGAGCGGCAAAATTGGCGGCCGCGACGTAGCTTCTCTAATGCCGATCCACAGCGAAAAACAATTTTTGCCACACACGGCTGACCAGCTATACGACCTTGTTTCAGATATAGAAGACTATCCTAATTTTTTGCCCTGGTGTGTGGGGTTGCGTGTGACGAATAGGGAAGGAAACGTAATCCGAGCTGATATGGTTGTCGGTTTCAGGATGCTGAGAGAAAAATTCACGTCCAGGGTGACACTCACGCCTAAACGGCGCATCGACGTGGAATACCTCGACGGGCCGTTCAGGTATCTGGAAAACCGATGGTTGTTTTTGGAAAAGGAAGGCGGCTGCGAGATTGATTTCTTTATCGATTTTGAATTCCGTTCCCGCGTCCTGCGTAAGATCATGGAACCGTTATTTCATCAGGCGGTTCGGCGCATGGTAGGGGCGTTCGAAACCCGAGCAGCCCAGAGGTATGGCTAGAAGTATACCCGGCACTCCAGAAGGTCTGCAGCTGATCGGGGCGCAATGTTTTTTATCCCTGCAGCGCAAATGGCGGACAATGCAGCATCAAGCGCATCGCCGCCGATATCTTCGACCATCGTCTGACGTAATTTGCCGCGTACCGGCACGATGATTTTACGTCGTGTCAGTTCCGACAGAATCATCGACCGGGCTTTACGTCGTTCCGGTCCACGGCCCTTATACGGAAAGTACAAATTTTCCCTTTTGAGGAATGAGGCAGGACATATTTCCGCGATGATCGGTACGCCTTTATTCGGGGTCTGAATCGGAATAACCCGAACGCGCCTGCCTGTGACCAGTGGCGTGAGTACATACCGTATGCCCGCCCATGTCTGGCGATAAAGGCGGAGGTTGTATGCGCACCATGGGACAGTTGCCTCAACGTCGGTCAGGCGTTTCAGTTCCTTGCCGCCTGTTTTTGTGCGGCAATGATCGCGAAAGCTATCAGGGGTGGTAAATCGGTCGGAAAAGTCGTGGATAAACGCGGACCATGTAGATTGCTCAATCAGACCTGAAGGTAGGCTGAAAGGGAAATCGAGTCCGACGATGGTTTCAGTGAGCCCTGCGAGATAATTTCGCAGTCCACCCATAGCATCGTCGAAGGCGACGCCACTAGAAGGTAGGCTGTCGCCGCGGCATAGATCGTCGATCCGCACGCCTTTAGATGTTGGCGTACCCTCGGCCGTCCAGATATGACGGCCCGCATCGCGTGCGCCGGAAAAATCTACACCGGCAACCTTAGCTCTGAGGCTCATACCAGATTCAGAATCATTTCGAAGGCCTTTAGAACGGATGCCTTTCGCACTGCCGAACGGTCGCCGTCGATCATACAGCGTTCATGGAGAACATCACCACTTCTCCGGGTAGCGCAAATATGGACCAGACCGGCGGGTTTGTTCTCGCTCTGGCTCGGCCCGGCAACACCGGTGATACCCACGGCTATATCCGCGCTGGAATGCGCAATGCCGCCTTCGGCCATTGCGCGCGCTACATCTTCACTGACAGCGCCTGCGCTCCGAAACAGTTCCATCGGTACCCCGACCATCTCGTTCTTGGCTTCGTTTGTATACGTTACGAAGCCGCGATCGACGACGGTTGAAGAACCCGCTATTTCGGTTAAAGAACCAATAACTAGGCCTCCAGTGCAGGACTCAACCGTAGCGACCATCAACCCTTCCTTACGACAGATATCCAAAAGGTTTGCGGCGGCTGCCCGAACTTCATCATCGATCATATCATCATTCCGTCAGGTAGATTTGCGCCGCGTAGAGTATTGCCATCGGGTACACCGCAGCAAAAATGTCGTCCGTCATTACCCCCCATGCGCCGGGGAGGGCGCGATCCGCCCATGAAGCTGGCCAGGGTTTTAGAATGTCGGCTGCCCGGAAAAGGACAAAACCCGCAAAGTACCACCAGATATTTACTGGCACAAAAGCGAGCGCAAGGAACTGGCCGGCGGTCTCATCGATGACGATTGTGCCGGGATCCTTGCTATCCGAGGTCTTCAGGTAGTGTGTGCAGGACCAAACGCCAGCCAATAATGCGATGGCTGATGCAATCAGCAGGCTTTGACTGCCGAATTTAGACGCAATAACCCAGGCAAATGGCAGGGCAATCAGGGAACCCCAGGTTCCTGGTGCACGAGGCAAAAGGCCACTTCCACCGCAGGTGGACAGCAATGCCGCAGGGTGCCAGAACGACAACCCGGGAGGAAGCTTGCCCAACTTCATCTTCTATCCGAGCCGGACAATAGCGGTGGCTTGCGCTGCTATTCCTTCTCCACGTCCCGTGAAGCCCAGCTTTTCAGTCGTGGTGGCTTTAACGCTGATCCTGTCCGGTTCGATCTTGAGGGTTTCAGCTAGGGAAGAAGCCATTGCGGCCCGATGGGGCCCTATCTGAGGGGCTTCGCAGACGATAGTTAGGTCAATATTGCCGATGCTGCCGCCTCTTTCGGAAATCAGTCGAACGGCGTGTTCCAAAAATATACTGGATGCTGCACGACGCCATTTCCCCTCTGTGGGTGGAAAGTGACTACCGATATCCCCCTCAGCAATCGCGCCTAGAAGAGCATCCGTCACCGCGTGCATGGCAACATCAGCGTCCGAATGGCCTTTAAGGCCGTGGGTGTGGTCTATTCGGATTCCGCAGAGAACTATATGGTCGCCGTCGGCGAAAGCGTGTACATCAAAGCCATTGCCCACGCGGATATCTCGGTGTGTGTCCTGGGTCATGTATTGCGCTCGCCTATAATCTTCTGCTGTGGTGATTTTGAAATTGTCCTCATGCCCCTGCACCAGTGAGACGGGTAACCCCGCATGTTCCGCGATTGCGGCGTCATCCGTCATCTGCACTCCTTCGTAGGAGCGATGGGCTTCTAAAATTTCTGCAAACCTAAATCCTTGAGGGGTCTGCGCCTTCCATAATCCCGACCGGTCAACCGTGTGGTCGACTATTGGCGTTTTGCCAACACCGCGCTTCAGGGTATCCGTTACTAAGAGGCCTGGCAGTACAGCGGGCGAAGTTTTTAGTGCGCCAAGGACGCGGTCGATTGTGGCGCCGTCAACAAAAGGTCTGGCGGCATCGTGGATCAAAACATAATCCGGCGCACTATTAGCTAGGGCTTCGAGACCGTTTTTGCTCGATTCTTGGCGCGAGACCCCACCCACGACAGGCGAAGCGATATCCGCATCTCCCATGGCGTCATCGTACAGGCCCCCATCGTCGGCACCGATCACGATCTGCACAGTCTCGATAGAGGGGTGAACCATGAAGGTATCCACGGTTCTGCGTAGCACTGATATTCCGTTCAGCGATAGGTACTGTTTCGGGACCTTGGATCCGAGGCGATTGCCGGAGCCTCCAGCAAGTATAAGGGCGGCGCAACGGGTCATGGAAACTCCTCAAGGGTATGGCAACAAATTAAGGGAAACGAGGTTTGTCGCCAACCGGCGAGGCGCAAATCCTTTTTTCAGTTTGATGACGACGAGGCTACAGATTTGGTGCTATTATCCTCACATGCTTTCGACCACCGTGCTGACCGTCTCGGCACTGCTTTCCCTTCTTCCGGCAACAATATTGCCATACCGCCGCACGCCGGCGCGTGATGCGTTGTTCTGGATACTACTCGCGGTTGCGATAGCGGGGCCAACGGTATGGGTTTGGGCGTCGTTTGCGACGGGTTGGCGTGTTGGCTTTGCGCCAGCTCTGTGGCTTACGATCACCGCCAGCTTGGCCGTGTTCGGGGTATTGTCGGCGGCGATGAGGCATGTGTGGCGGCTCGCGCCGATATTACTGCCTTACATGATGATAATAGCAGTTATGGCGGCACTATGGCTGAAACAGCCTGAGATGGCACCGATGGGGCAATTCCCCAGCGCTTCGGTGTGGTTTCATATTCTTCTTTCGATAGTGACGTATGGTCTGCTTACGATCGGCGCAATATCAGGTTTTGCGGTTACCCTTCAAGAAAGGGCGCTAAAACAAAAACGGCCGGGAGGGTTTGTGCGATTGCTGCCATCGGTCGTTGATGGGGAGCGTATTCAGATTACTCTGCTTTTCGCAGGTGGGGTGGTTCTAGCCTGCGGTCTCGTCAGCGGTATGGCAGCCCAATATTTTCAGTCCGGTCAACTCATTGATTTAAATCACAAAACGGTGCTTTCCTTGGTAACATTGGTGGTGATCGTGGCGCTGTTATTGGTTCATGCCAGAACCGGTATCCGAGGGCGCCGTGCTGCCCGTTACGTTCTAGCGGCATATTTACTTATCACCCTTGCTTACCCAGGTGTAAAATTTGTTACGGATGTGGTTCTAGCAACTCCCCTATAACTGATTGAAATATCCGCTTCTCCACACTAAGTTTGCCCACCTTTTAATCAGAGCAGATAATCTGCTTAAATTATGCCCATTCGAATTGGATCAATTGAACTTGAGTCGCCGGTAATTCTGGCCCCTATGTCGGGCGTTTCCGATCTGCCTTTCAGGAAACTAGTGAAGGGATGGGGAGGTGGGTTGGTCATTTCCGAGATGATTGCTAGTCAGGCGATGGTTAATGCGAATCAGAAGACGTTGAAAATGATCACCAATTGCGCCGAAGAGCAGCCTATGGCGGTGCAACTTGCCGGCTATGAGCCGGGGCTCATGGCGGAAGCGGCCAAAATGAATGAAGATCGTGGAGCCTCGATCATCGATATTAACATGGGCTGCCCTGTTAAAAAGATAGTAAACAAACACTCCGGGTCGGCGCTTATGCGGGATCTTGTTCACGCGCGAAAAATTATTGAGGCTACGGTCAAAGCCGTTGAAATTCCAGTGACTTTGAAAATGAGAAAAGGTTGGGATGAGGATAGCCTAAACGCCCCGGAACTGGCGAAAATTGCTGAGAATGAGGGTATTCAGCTTATTACGGTTCATGGCCGTACGCGCTGCCAGATGTACACCGGAACGGCAGACTGGCGATTTATTCGGAGGGTCACGGAGGCGGTTTCTCTACCGGTCGTCGCGAACGGGGACATCCGGAACTACGATGATGTGAGCGAAGCGCTTGCACAATCGGGTGCGGCGGGGGTCATGATCGGGCGCGGGGCGACCGGGCGTCCGTGGTTTCTGGCCCAAGTCGCTCATTACCTGAAGACGGGGGAGCGCCTGCCAGATCCCTCGTGTGCCATAAAAGCTGCTGTCGTGCGCCGTCATTTTGAGGATATCCTAGATCATTTCGGAAGCTATACGGGGCTCCGAATTGCCCGTAAGCACTTGGGCTGGTATAGTCGTGGTTATGATTTTTCATCTGAATTCAGACATAATATCAATAAGTTGGAAGATGTTTCTCTAGTAAAGAATGCAATATCTGCTTTTTTCGATGGTGATTGGGCGCCGGAGGCGACCTGATGTTGTCGATAAAAAAATCGGATGAGTTTAACGGCGGACAATTTGATTCTGATATGCTCCTCGGTGCGCTTCCGTTTGCTGTTGTGGCCGTCGATCCGGGGATGCGTATCCGTTACCTTAATACAGCTGCTGAGCAGTTCTTTGGCCTTGGTTCAAGCGGTTTGACGGGGAGGCATCTGGAGGAACTTTTACCTTCGTATAGCCCGCTGCTGTCGTTGATATCTCAGGCTGGCCATGGTCAGACCAGTGTCGCTGAGTATGATGTATCTCTATCCCTTAAGGGACGGACCAGAAACCTAGCCGTAACAGCTGCACCGCTTGGAGAAGGGTGCGATCTAACCGTCGTTTACCATAAAGAAAAGTCAATTGCGCGAATGAACAAAATTCAGAAAGCAAAACGGAAAGCACCGCGGGCGGGTAGAGGGTTAGCCGCAAATCTGGCCCAGGAGGTAAAAAAACCGCTATC
>JAYYZV010000034.1:0-15669 GCA_036339975.1 Pseudomonadota bacterium
AACATGGGCGATAATCGCGATGTTGCGAAGCTGTGACACAATCCAAATTCCCGATTTCGGAGCCTGTTAAAACTTCAGACGAGCCATCGACCCGCCTGAAAGAAGAGAGTTTGCGACCGCTATATACAGCGGCGGGAGGAGTTTATCCCATGTTTTCTTTCACGAGATCCTGTAGCGACACTTCAGGCCTGGCGCCGTAATGGCTTATCACCTCAGCCGCGCAGATCGATCCGAGCCGCCCAGCAGTGGCCAACTCGTAACCGTGGGTCAGTCCGTACAACACCCCAGCGGCATAAAGATCTCCAGCCCCAGTCGTATCAAGGACCCTATCCACGGGCTCCACCGGGACTTCGATAGCCTCGTCAGGCGTGACTATCACCGACCCCTCCGCGCCGCGTGTAATAGCAGCGATATCTACCCTACCAATCAGACTGCCAACCGCGGTGTCAAACGAATCTGTTTCGTAGAGGGACATGATCTCATCGTGGTTAGCGAAGACAATGTCGACATGACCTTCAACCAGATGCTTGAAAGAGGCCCGGTGGCGGTCGACGCAAAACGGATCCGAAAGTGTTAATGCAACCCGACGACCGGCTGCATGCGCGAGCTCAGCCGCTTTCAAAAAAGCGTCCTGAGCCTCTTCTCGATCAAATAGATAGCCTTCAAGGTAAGTAATTTGCGCGCCTTTAATGGTTTCAGGCTCAATATCTTCCGGACCCAGCAGAATGCTGGCGCCAAGGTAGGTCTGCATGGTTCGGTCAGCATCCGGAGTAACAAAAATTAAACACCGCGCGGTGGAGGGCCCCGCGGTTGCGGCGCGCATGGAAAAATCTATGCCAGCAGCCTTGATATCGCGACAAAACACTTCCCCCAGCTGGTCATTCCTGACTTTTCCGATATAAGCTCCGTAGCCGCCCAGCGACGCAATGCCGGCCAGCGTGTTGGCAGCGGATCCACCAGACGTTTCTACACCGGGGCCCATTTCGCTATACAGCCATTCAGCCTCTGCATCGTCGATCAAGGTCATCGTCCCTTTATTAAGACCGAGACGTGTCAGATCGTTTTCGTCAGTTTGTGCTATTACATCAACAATCGCGTTGCCGACGCCGACAACGTCAAGGGGCGCATCTGCCATTATAAGCTCCTGAAACTACTATGAATCTTCGGCGCGAAGTATAGCGACAGATAAACACGTCGCAATTGAAATGCCGCCTTGCGCTGGCGGGGACCCACCGGTTAAACAGGCTGCACAACTCAACAAACGTCATACGGACGAACACATGTTTTCTGCACTCTTTCTCGCGATACAGCAGCTAGCCGATAAGCGCATTCGCAGTGTCGTCGTTCGTGCGGTGGTTGTAAGCGCAGTGGTATTCATCGCATTGGTCTTCGGAATCAGCTGGACACTTAGCAGCACTTCATTTTTTGGCATGAAATGGCTGGACAGCGGAGTGGCCATCCTCGGTGGCGCGACAGCCTTCGCGATCGGTCTCCTCATTTTTCCTGCCCTAACCGGGCTCGTCATCTCATTCATGATGGAAGAAATAGCGCGCGCTGTGGAAACACGGCATTTCCCCGATCTACCCGATGTTCGGGAAGAGCCTATTTGGGAAATGGTCAGCCATGCAGCGCGGTTCGCAAGCATCGCTTTAGGGCTAAACTTGCTCGTTTTAGTTTTTGTTGTCCCAGTTTTGCTGTTCACGTTCGTTCTCGCCCCGCTCATTCCCTTTGTTTTCTGCGCGCTTAACGGGTACCTTCTTGGCCGAGAGTATTTCGAGTTCGCAGCGTTGCGGCGGCTCGATCCGGCAGCTATGCAGTTGCTCCGGCGGCGGCACAAAACCCGCATTTTAATTTGCGGTATTGTGATATCGGTTCTAATGGCAATCCCGTTGGTAAACTGGCTTATGCCGGTGGTCGCGGCAGCATACATGGTGCATGTGTTCGAACATGCCCGCCGGTCTAACTAACCAGTTTGAACGCAACCCTTGGGATACACTGACCCATAGGCTAAGAATCAGGACAAATTAAATCGAAGAAAGACAGAATATGGCGGATCAAGACAAAGAAGTCAGAACAGAAACTCGGGAGACATTGCCGCTCAAACCAAACACCGCCGGGCTAGGGGCCCCACCGCCGCCCAGACCCGCCCCCTTCGCGCGGCCGGTGAGGGAACCGGCGGCGGCCTCTAACGCCGGCACAATTCGTAGTCCCGAAAGTAAGAAGCTGATCGTCGGCCGGGAAATAGAACTGAGCGGTAATATTAGCACCTGCGACAGGTTGGTCGTGGAAGGGCGCGTAGAAGCAGACCTTGAAGACTGCCGGGAGATAGAAATTTCAGGGACAGGTACGTTCAAGGGCTCTGCCACAATTGAAATGGCGGAGATTAGCGGTATTTTCGAGGGTACTTTGAGCGCCCGAGATACGCTTATAGTCCGCTCGTCAGGCCGAGTTACTGGAACCATCCGCTTTGGAAAGTTAGAAATTGAACGTGGCGGCGTGGTCATAGGCGATATTGGCCTGATCGACGACAACACCGGCGGTTAGTTACCTACCCGATGCGTCGAGGAGTATCCGCGAGGGCAGGCTTTATGTGCATGCTGCTCTTGGCCTGTGCTACAGAGACCCACCAAATGTCGGCCACAAAAGCGACGATAATATCTCCGCCGGGATCCGCCATTGATATAACCCTCCACACGGCTGTACCGAAGCCAAATACCCGGGTGGCTGTACCGGAGCCAAATACCCAAGCAGCTGTGCCGGAAACCAACACCCCGACCGCTCCAATTATAGTGGACCCACCTCTGGAAAATCTGCTCGGCATGACATCCGGCGAAGTAAAAAATCTGCTTGGAAACCCGGTGTTCGTGCGACGCGACCCACCTGGCGAGTTCTGGCGATATCGATCAAAAACCTGCGTTCTAGAGCTTTATTTGTATAATCGTGCCAGCGACTGGCGCGTCGATCACATAGAAATGCGTCGCGGAGACGGATTGGATTCGGATGCGCCGGGCTGTATTACCGCGCTTCGGTCGCGACCGCGCCGAAGCTAGAGGTATATGGTACTTAGGTGCCATTCGTAGGCGGCAACCGATCCCTGTCCGACGGCGGCGTATCAACCTCCTCAAAATCTCCATCAATCACCCTGCTTCCGCTTGACCTTGAACCACCCTGCCCAGAGGGCCCGGAACCATGCCGCGTATCAAAACCGCCCGTATGAATGTGCCCGTTTCGCGTTAGCCAGCGCCAGATTTTGTTTGCCGCCAGCTTCCTAAACTGCGGAACAAAAAACATGAAGCCAAGGGCGTCGGTAAAAAAACCCGGGGTAAGCAACAAAACGCCGGCCATCAGAAGGCAAAGGCCGTCGAACACCTCCTGCATCGGCAGTTCGTTGCGCTCGGCACTTTTCTGCGCCCGTTGAAGCACCGCCAAGCCCTGAATTCGCAGTAACGCAGTTCCAGCGAAGGCTGTAACAATCACGACTGCTATCGTTGGCCACAACCCAATCCAACCACCTATTTCAATAAATAAGGCAATTTCGATGATTGGCACTGCGATAAAGACTGACAGCAAAACAATTGCCATGCTTGCGATTTCCTAGTTAACGCCTTATTTACTCTAGGTCTCTTCGAATGGAGTGTGCCGCCCGCTTGTGGGCTACGAAGAGAACCGATAACGACTAGGATATAGCCAACCGACATCACTGCGTCTATCCGGCGCCTACCGCGCGAACAAAATAGTGCAGAGCTAAATGTCGGGACGCCGCAGGAAAGAGAAATTATGGGTGAAGGGTTTCAGTTACTGGATATCGTTCTTTTTGCAATGGTCGCTGCGTTCCTAGTCCTGCGTTTGCGGAGCGTTCTGGGCAAGAGAACCGGGCACGAACAGCCTCGTCAGGACTCAATATCGCAGCGCAATCGAGAAACCGAGAGTGACGGAAACGCTCTGGAGCCGCCGGACCGCAACCGCGCCGCAGAGGCGGAACCCATCGCCAATGTCGACCCAGACAATCCGCTGGCAGCAGGGATTACGGAAATTCAGGCTTCAAACGGAACGTTTGACCCAGAAGAGTTCGCCCAAGGTGCTCGAAGCGCATTCGAAATGATTGTTCAGGGCTTTGCAGCGGGTGACAAAGACAACCTTAAGATGCTGCTTGCAGATGACGTTTACGAAAACTTTGAAGCGGCTATTAACGAGAGGGAAGAGGCCGAGGAGACCCTAGAATCAGCTATCATCGGCATTAAAAATGCCAACGTAATTGAGGCGGGGATGGAAGGCCAGAACGCTATGGTAACGGTCAAATTTTTGTCGGAACAAGTGAATGTAACGCGCGATTCCGAAGACCGGGTCATCGACGGAGATCCAAATCAGGTGACGGAAATTACGGATATCTGGACTTTTAGCCGGGATACCAATTCGGATGATCCAAACTGGACGGTCGTGGAAACCGGTAGCGAAAATTAAGGTTTTCTCTGGGTCGTCCTTTTTGTATGAAAACAATCTTCTCTCTGCCAAAGGCACATATGCGGTTTCTGGTTCGATGGGGTTTTTTGGTTTTGTCGTTGGGTGCAATGGGATGCGCTGAAACCGGCGAAAATAAAACTACAGGCAAGCCGGTCTTGAACACCGTAACATTCAACGAAATCCCCAGCTGGGGCCTCGATAACCACGCCGAGGCTTTGGCCGTTTTCCTGAAATCCTGCCCCCCACTAGAACGCCGAGGCACGCGCGGTTTCGCCGATACCTCCGTCTGGAGGCGCCTCTGCAACCGAGCGCGCAATATAGGGCGGACAGATGCTTCCCAAGCAAAACGATTTTTCGAAAAACATTTTTACCCGGTCGCTGTTTCAGGGCCAGGCGGTTCGACAGGCCTTATTACCGGTTATTACGAGCCGGAATTGCGCGGCATGCGCCAGCGATCCAAGAAATATAACATACCACTTTATGTCCGCCCACCGGATTTAGTAACCGTCAAACTCGGCCGGTTTCGCGACGACTTGCAAGGTCAAAAAATTGCTGGGCGGGTGCTTAAGGGGAACCTTGTTCCCTATGCAGACCGCGAAACGATTGAGCGCGGAGCACTCGAAAACCAAAATTTAGAGTTGGTCTGGGTAGATAGCGCGGAGGATGCATTTTTTCTGCACATCCAAGGGTCGGGCCGGGTCCGCCTGTCGGATGGCAGCACTCTGCGAGTTGGATATGCTGGAACGAACGGCCATCCATACACGGCGATCGGGCGCGAACTGATTGCCCGCGGCGCTGTGTCCCCCGAAAAAATGTCGATGCAGGCCATCCGCACCTGGCTCTCGGAAAACCCAGCAGACGGCGCTCGATTGATGCGCACAAACCGGTCTTACGTATTTTTTCGTGAGTTGACCGGCAACGGGCCGGTGGGAGCGCAGGGCGTGGCGCTCACGCCAGAGCGCAGTCTGGCCATCGACAGACGATTACTGCCGCTAGGTCTTCCGGTATGGATCGATACTATTAAACCCGACGGTGCACCATTCCGCCGCCTCATGGTTGCCCAAGATACCGGTGGAGCCATCCGTGGCGCGGTCCGCGCAGACATATTCTGGGGAGCAGGCATAAAGGCCGCAAACCATGCCGGCAATATGAAGTCTCCCGGAAGATACTGGTTTCTGTTTCCGCGAGTTAGTCCCCCTGCAATCTAATAAGGGGGCTATTTGCTCTGCACTTTCCAAGAGCTATAAAGGGGACTCACTTTTGAAGATGTAGGCTTCGTCCTCGGCCGCTCACAAGACGAGCGAAATGCTATCTGGCATTATTTTGGATGACAAAATTTCATGGCCCTATCCGCGACTAACCGCCGATGTTCTTACTTGCGTAATAGGCGGTTCACCCCCATCTTGGAATAGCGCTACGAAGGATTAAGGTATGACCGAGATGCCGCGGATGAGCCTATGAAGAAGAATAAGGTGGGCGGTCGCAAACCAAGAGACGACAACGCACTATTTCGTGCCGCAATGTCCGACACCAAACCTCTAAACCGGAGAAACAAGGGCTACGCCGACGAGCCCCCTTCACCACAGACTGCGGCCGCACGCAGAACCTTCACTCCCCAAAAAACGGCGGCGGTCGCACCTGTCGTTCCGCCAGCGAGGCCGCTGAAGGCGGGTGCCGCCGCTGATCTAGATCGGCGAACAATGGAGAGGCTACGAAAAGGACGGCTCAGGCCAGAAGCGCGTCTAGACCTCCACGGGATGACTGCGAGCCGTGCCTATGATGCGCTTAATGAATTCGTAGCCCAAGCCCACGGCGCCGGTAATCGCTGCATATTAGTTATCACCGGCAAAGGGGCCCTCAAAAAAGGCGGGGGCGTGATCCGCAGAGAACTTCCCGCCTGGCTCAATGCGCCGGAAAACCGCCCGCGTATTCTAGGCTTTGCGCAGGCGCAGCCCACCGATGGCGGGGGCGGGGCATTCTACATTCTATTGAAGCGCCAGAGATAAGGTCGTTGCTTCACGTCTTACAGAATAAACTTCGACAAATCGGCATCCTTCGCTAGGTCGGCGACGTTTTCGCGGACATAACCGCCATCTATCCGAACGGTCTCGCCACCTCGGTCGGACGCGCTAAACGATATGTCTTCAAGCAGCCGCTCCATAACTGTCTGTAATCTCCGAGCGCCAATATTCTCTATCGTGCGGTTGACTTCGGCCGCCAACTTAGCGAGCGCATCGATTGCCTCGTCCGTGAACTCCAAGGTCAGGTCTTCGGTGTCCATCAATGCCGTGTACTGGCGAACCAGGTTGGCCTCCGGCTCCGTTAGGATTCTCCGAAAATCTTCCTCTGTCAGGGCTTTTAGTTCGACCCTGATCGGCAGCCGGCCTTGGAGTTCGGGAAGAAGGTCGGCGGGCTTAGAGAGATGAAACGCTCCCGACGCCACAAACAGAATATGATCGGTCTTAATTGTTCCGTGCTTGGTCGGCACCGTAGTGCCTTCGATCAACGGCAGCAAATCACGCTGCACGCCCTCGCGGCTGACATCGGCGCCGCCACGGCCGTCAGAGCGAACACAAATCTTGTCAATCTCGTCGAGAAAAACGATGCCATTTTGTTCAACAGATTCGATCGCCGTCTTAACAACAACATCGTCATCCAGCAGTTTGTCCCCCTCCTCAGCAACTAGCACATCGTAACTGTCGCCAACCATCAATTTTTTTGTCTTGGTCGCGCCGCCAAATGCCTTGCCGAGCATGTCGTTCAAATTGATCATACCCATCTGCGCGCCGGGCATGCCGGGAATTTCCATGGTTGGCATACCGCCCCCCGCGTCCTGGACATCAATTTCGATTTCACGGTCATCGAGCTCTCCCTGACGCAACATGGTGCGGAATTTTTGGCGCGTATCCTTGCTCGCACCCTCCCCGACCAATGCATCAAGCACCCGCTCCTCAGCCGCAATTTCCGCCTTGGCGACCACTTCCTTACGCATTCGCTCGCGTATCATGTGTATAGCAATTTCGATCAGGTCGCGGACAATCGATTCGACGTCTCTTCCGACATACCCTACTTCCGTGAATTTTGTCGCCTCGACTTTCAGAAACGGCGCATCGGCAAGGCGGGCTAGACGCCGGGCGATCTCCGTCTTTCCCACCCCGGTCGGGCCGATCATGAGAATATTCTTGGGCAGAACCTCGTCACGGAGATCATCGTCCAACTGTTGCCGTCGCCAGCGGTTGCGCAGCGCGATGGCGACCGCGCGCTTCGCTTCGTTCTGCCCGACGATATAGCGGTCGAGTTCGGAGACGATTTCGCGAGGAGAAAAATTAGTCACGAATTAAAGACTTTCTATCACGATGTTGTCGTTTGTGTAGATACAGATATCAGCGGCGATTTCCATCGCGCGGCGTGCAATTTCATCCGCCTCCAAACCATCTTGATCGAACATGCCTCGGGCGGCGGCAAGTGCAAACGACCCTCCGGATCCAATTCCTATCAAACCTTTTTCGGGCTCAAGCACATCACCCGTTCCTGTCAATACCAGCGAAACATCATCATCCGCCACTGCCATCATAGCCTCAAGACGACGGAGATAACGGTCGGTGCGCCAGTCCTTGGCAAGCTCGACGCACGCACGGGTCAATTGCCCCGGGTGCTGCTCCAGTTTTCCTTCTAGGCGTTCAAACAAAGTGAAGGCGTCCGCAGTGGCGCCCGCAAATCCAGCAATCACACTACCGTCGCCCAATGGGCGAACCTTGCGGGCATTGGATTTTATCACCGTATTACCGAACGTTACCTGACCATCTCCAGCTATTACCACTTTTCCATTCTTCCGGACGGATAGAATGGTTGTGCCGTGCCAGTTTGTTGGATCTCTGTCTGTCATAAGCCTCCACAGGGCTGGGGATCGAATATGGACAACCAAGTTTTCGCAACCATAAAGATGATGTTTCGTTGTCGCGCGTCAAGACCTGGCGCGAGATAACTAAAAAAATCATACGGGCCGGGACAGTCATTGACCTATTCTATGGCGAAATGCCAGAGCGCCAAATTAAGAATTGCTGCCGGTCATTCTCATGCAATTCATACCCACGCTATCGTCTCTTATAGAAACTCCAATCCCCGGATTTGCTAAATTTATCCTGGCAGGGCTCTTTAGGTTTTAATTTCTAGGTAGTCGGAAGCCAATGATCAATCTGGTCACAAATGTGCATATACTGGCGCCTTAGCCATGTTCCTGATAAAAGACGCCGGATTTTATTGAATGACGTAGAATACGCGGCCGCTTGATACAATTTATAGGCCACAAAGCGAGCAACAGACCATGCGCGAAGCACAAGTCGTTAGAAAAACGAAGGAAACCGACATCGAGGTATCGGTTAATTTGGATGGTACCGGTGTTTACGATGTCGAAACCGGTATCGGGTTTCTCGACCACATGCTGGAACAGTTGTCACGGCACAGCCTAATGGACCTGACCGTTAGGGCGAAGGGCGACCTACATATTGACTCTCACCACACGACCGAAGACACCGGAATTGCAATTGGCCAAGCCATCTACAAGGCAATGGGAGAACGTCGTGGCATTATACGCTACGCATCGGTGACGATCCCGATGGATGAAACGCTCACGCGGGCATCCATCGATATTTCCGACCGACCGTATTTAATATGGAGGGTCAGTTTTTCGAAGCCCAAGCTGGGCGAGATGGATACCGAATTATTCAAGGAATGGTTCCAAGCATTTGCGCAGAATGCACGGGTGACGCTACATATTGAAAATCTGTATGGCGAAAATAACCACCATATTGTGGAAAGTTGTTTCAAGGCGCTCGCACGCACTTTGCGTGCCGCCGCGGAGACCGATCCCCGGGCAGCCGATTCTGTTCCATCAACCAAAGGCACGCTGGGCGGCTAAAGCCAAGCGTTTAAATAATGCGCGTATATACCATACACCTGCAGCGACACACCGTTTCGTCGCAATACAATGTCATTGTCATTAGCGAAAGTTTTTGCTGGCTGGCCTTTGTCGCGGCACCATTATGGGCACTCGCGCACCGAATGTGGTTTGCCGCACTAGGTATAACAAGTGCGTATGCGCTTATTACACTCGCAGCCGGTATCGGGGGAGTGGATTGGAAAACGACTGTCGCATTTGTCGTGGGTGCAGCGTTAATCGTGGGCTTTTGCGCAAACGACTGGCGACGGATATCGCTGGTATCCCGCGGCTGGTATCTGGCGGGGTTGGCAGCGGCAATTGACAAGGAGGCCGCCCTCCGGCGGTTTATAGATCTGCATCCAGAGAAATTGGACCCGCGGCCGCCAACACTGACCAACTAACGGGCAGATATGGAAACGATTGTTATTGATTACGGATCAGGGAATCTCCGCTCCGCGGCGAACGCCCTTGAACGCGCCGGGCTGGAAACTGGGGCCAGCGCCAAGGTGACGGTCACCGGCGACGCTTCGGCGCTGGACAAAGCCGACCGCATAGTGCTCCCCGGTGTGGGCGCATTCGGCGATTGTGCGGACAGCCTACGCTCCCTGCCTGGCATGATCGAGGCAATGGAAAGGAACGTAAGAGAAAAGAACAAGCCTTTTCTGGGCATATGCGTCGGTATGCAGCTGATGGCAAGCCATGGAATTGAACATGGACAACATGACGGCCTCGGGTGGATCTCCGGCGAGGTTCGCCCGCTGGACCCTTCGGATACCAAGTTGAAGGTCCCTCATATGGGATGGAACGTCATTACACCAACGGGGACAAAAGCGCACCCTGTCCTCGCAGGCCTTGAGAAAGCGGCGCATGCATATTTCGTGCACAGTTATTCGATAATCTGCGAAAACGAAACTGATGTCCTCGCAACCACCGATCATGGCGGCCAGTTTGCCGCCGTAATCGGGCAAGACAACATGATCGGAACGCAGTTTCACCCTGAAAAAAGTCAGGCAGCAGGCCTGAAACTTCTGGGCAATTTTCTAAAATGGGACGGGGGAGGTATCTAATGGCGGACGTGAAAACCGTGATTGAACCTCTGGAAGAGGTCTCCGATGAAGACCTCGAAGATCTCTGCGACGCAGCAGAATCTGCCATTCTGGACGGTGGCGGCTTCGGGTGGCTAAAGCCGCCACCCCGTGTTGTGCTGGGTCGGTATTTCCGGGGTGTCGCACTTGTGCCGGAACGCCACCTTTTTGTCGGCCGCCTGGATAACCGCGTTGCTGCGGCGATACAGTTGCAGGAACCACCACGCAATAACGAGGCACATTCCCACGCTGCCACGCTAACAACACTCTTCGTCGCCCCTTGGGCGCGTGGGCACAGTATCGGCCCGAGGCTGATTGAGTCTGTTGAGAGCCGAGCTAGAGAGCTGGGCTATCTGCGGCTCAACTTCGACGTCCGCGCAACGCAAACAGACGCGGTCCGGCTATTCGAAAATCTGGGCTTTGAGCTGTGGGGCACAAACCCTGCATATGCTTTGGTCGACGGCGATCTGATTCCCGGGCATTATTATTCAAAGCAGTTGAGAAATTTAGCGAAGAAGAAAGGCAAGAAGAAAACACCAAGATGATTCTGTTTCCGGCGATCGACCTGAAAGATGGCGCCTGCGTCCGCCTAATCCGGGGAGAAATGAACCAATCCACGACCTTCAACGAGGACCCGGCCGACCAGGCGAGAAAATTCGCGGAGGCGGGCTTCGAGTGGATCCACATCGTCGATCTGGACGGCGCCTTCGCCGGTATGCCAGTCAATGGCAACGCCGTCACCGCCATCGTCGGCGCAGTAGACCTACCGGTGCAGCTTGGCGGCGGCATCCGCAGCATAGACACGGTCTCCCGCTGGCTGGAGGCGGGCGTACAACGGGTGATCCTGGGGACGGTCGCCCTGAAAGACCCCGACTTGGTGCGTCTAGCATGTGATTTGTATCCCGGCCGTATAGCCGTCGGAATAGACGCCCGGGACGGCCGGGTGGCAGTAGAAGGTTGGGACGAAACATCTGAGATAAAAGCGATTGACCTCGCGATGCAGTTCGAGAACGACGGCGTTGCCGCTATCATCCACACAGATATTGACCGCGATGGCGCGATGCAGGGTGTTAACGTTAGCGCTACGGTCGATCTAGCATCGGCTCTTAAAACGCCAGTGATCGCATCGGGCGGCGTGTCCGGATTATCCGACCTAGCCAACCTGAAAGCCAATGAAACCGCTGGCATCGAAGGTGTGATTTCAGGCAGGGCTATCTATGATGGTCGGTTGGATCCGAGCGAAGCACTCGATTTACTGAAGAGTTGAATGAATTTGTCTCCCATCACCCGCTTACCTCCTCTCAGTTCGCTGCAGGGCTCCACCCGCTGATAGCAAGGGCAACCAATATATTTCTGACTAAAAGGACACCCCCCCATGTTAAAGTCCCGCATCATTCCCTGTCTAGACGTTAAGGGCGGGCGAACCGTAAAGGGCATCAATTTCGTCGATCTGATAGACGCCGGCGACCCGGTAGAGCAGGCAAGATTTTATGACGAACAGGGTGCCGATGAGCTGACGTTCCTCGACATCACTGCGAGCCACGAAAACCGAGATACTATCTTCGAAGTCGTCAACCGGACGGCGGAAAAATGCTTTATGCCGCTGACCGTTGGCGGTGGCGTGCGGCGGGTCGAGGATATCCGAAAACTTTTACTGGCTGGCGCCGACAAGGTATCGATTAACACCGCCGCCGTATATCGACCAGAGTTTGTCGGCGAAGCAGCGGAAAAATTCGGATCTCAATGCATTGTCGTTGCCATCGACGCCAAGTCAACTGGAGCTGATAGTTGGGAGATTTTCACCCATGGGGGCCGCGAGCCGACTGGCATCGACGCTATTGAATGGGCCGGCCGTATGGCCAAACTCGGTGCCGGCGAAATCCTGCTAACATCAATGGACCGCGACGGTACCAGATCCGGCTTTGACATCAGCCTAACAAGGGTCATCGCGGACATAGTCAAAATCCCCGTCATCGCATCCGGTGGCGTGGGAACGCTGGATCATTTGGTCGAGGGCGTACGCGACGGCCACGCCAGCGCGGTTCTGGCCGCGTCGATTTTTCACTTCGGTGAATATTCTATTCGGGAAGCCAAAGCACATATGGAAATGGCCGGGATTGCCGTGCGGCCAGCTGGTCGGGTTGGCTAGGGAAATTTGGTGAGACGTGCCCATAAACTGCTAACACTGAAATTACCCGCGCACATCGTTGTCTTATTCCATTCAACTCTAACGACAAAATACGAGGCTTAATTACAAAGATATGAGCCTGCTCCACCCTTCAGCAGCCCGCACTGCCAATTCTCGGGTCTAGCGAAAATTGTGGTAGTGCGTCGCGCCCGTCCGATTCTGACGAATAGACAGTTACATAACAATCTGATATCGCGTTGCTATGGCAGACACACGCAATACCGATACAGCGATACAGCGGCTGTACGATACCATTGCTAGCCGAAAAGGCGGCGATACGAGAGCGTCCTACACCGCAAAACTGTTCGATTTGGGTACCGAGAAAATCGCTCAAAAACTAGGCGAGGAAGCCTTGGAAACAGTGATCGCCGCGGTGGCGGAAAACCGTGACGCGTTAATTGGTGAAAGCGTCGACCTGCTATACCACCTCTTGGTGGCCTGGGCCGATGCCGGAATTTCGCCGGAGGATATAATGATCGAACTCGAGCGACGAAAAGGAACGTCCGGACTGGTCGAAAAAGCCGGGAGAGACATATAGGTGAGCATCCATGGCGTATGACGATCAGAATGTATTCGCAAAGATCCTTCGCGGGGAACTCCCTTGTAACAGGGTATATGAGACCGATCACGCGCTGGCATTTCAGGACATCGCGCCCCAAGCCCAAGTCCATGTGCTGGTGATTCCCAAAGGGCCCTACTTGTCTTGGGACGATTTTTCAGCCAATGCGAGTGCCGCAGAACAGGCAGACTACGTCGTTGCTATAGGCGCAACGGCCCGCGAGCTAGGCGTCAATATTTCCGGCTATCGCTTGCTGGCAAATCACGGCCGCGACGCACACCAGGAGGTGCCGCATCTGCATGTCCATATCTTGGCAGGCCAGCCGCTGGGGCCGATGCTAGAAGACGGCAACCTGCCGCCAAACACAAATTATGTGCGAGTAGGCGGACAAACCTGATCGTCGAGACCGTTATAGACGAAGGTGTAGAGCCCCCGGAGAAAACCCAGTAATATGCGTAAATGGATTAAACGCACGCTTGCACCAACTGATATTCGGGACCGCCGAATTCTGTTTGGGCCAGCCGCGGGCTTGACGATGCGTATAGATCCGTCGACTGATTTACGTTTCTGGCTCGGCGTTCACGAGATTGAGCTAGCTCCCTTTTTCCGACGGCTTGTTTATCCAGGTGCACGTAGTTTTGATATCGGCGCAGCAGAGGGATATCAGGCGCTAATTATAGCGCGGCTGTCTGAACAGCCCGTCGTCGTCTTCGAGCCGGGCGAGGTATGGAGGGATATCTTAGTAAGCAATATGAAGCTAAATGGTTACAAAGTGACCTTAGAACAAGTTTTCGTAAGCGCCTCAACGGCGGGTTCATCGAGTACAATCGATATCATGGCGGAAAAACATTTCACGCCCGACTTCATAAAGATGGATATCGAGGGGGCGGAAACCGACGCACTCGCTGGCGCAACCAAAGTACTATCGGACCGCAAGCCGCACATGATCGTCGAGGTGCATGGCACCAAGGTAGAGCAGGTTTGCCTGAAAATCCTAAGGAGCCACGGATACCACCCTCGAGTCGTAAATCCACGCTGGTGGCTTCGCGAACATCGGCCACTCAAGAACAACCGCTGGCTGATCTGTGAGGGACACGAATGAACGCTGCTAGTTACCGTATGTGCGCGATCATATGCCTTCGCGCCTCTTCGTCCCACTTTCCGTCAGGTCGGCCAAGTTCTCTGCCGACATCATAGCCCCTTCGCAACGCGGGTCGGGTTTTCAACAAGTCGTACCACTGCCGAACATTTGGGAATTTCTTTAGATCGATCCCTTGCTTCTTATAAGTAATTACCCACGGCCAGCACGCCATGTCCGCGATGGAATAATCGCCACAAATATAATCTAAGCCATCTAGGCGTTTGTCGAGAACGCCGTATAGGCGGAGCGATTCGATGTTATAGCGTTGCTGCGCATATGGGATTTTTTCTGGAGCATAAAACTTGAAATGGCCGTTCTGACCAAACATTGGTCCTATCCCACCTATCTGCCACATAAGCCATTCAATAACTTCTTTGCGGCCCCGAAAATCGGATGGGAGAAATTTCCCAGTTTTTTCAGCGAGGTACATTAAAATAGCCCCAGACTCAAACACCGGAATGGATGCGCCGCCATCAGAGGGGTTGTGGTCGACGATCGCTGGCATACGATTATTAGGGCTAATCTCCAGAAATCCATCCCCGAACTGTTCGCCGCGGTGGATATTCACGGGGACCACCCTGTATTCAAGTTCCATTTCCTCCAACGCAATGGAAACTTTCCATCCGTTTGGGGTCGGCCAGTAATAAACGTCGATCATGATCTCCCCTCACTACCATCGTAGGTCGCAAGCATAGGATCCCCGAGAATACTATGCTTTGTTTCGGGCACAGACCTGCTCCAGATATTTAGCACGCTGGGGCACTTTCCATCTCCTGCTGTAGGTAGAGTACTACGCGCCGCGGCGTCAGGATGATGCAGCCTAGTTTTGAGAATAACATGCGCCGCTTCATCACGCTTATCCTCGCCTTCGCCAGTTCGGTAGCAAACGCCGGCGGTCGACCAACAAAGTGGGGCCAAATAGTTTCCTCTATCGGAAAATTTTGCAATCGATTGTCCATTCGACGTGGCCGTTTTTCGCGCGGGCGTCGTAACTGATACGCTTCTTCTTCAACTGGGTGCGCACTTTGTCGGCTAGGGCGTCTTGGATTTCGAGCGGTAAATCTTCGAAATCGAGGCTGATGAAAACCGGTGTCTTAGGCTTCGGCGTTGCCTTCTTGACAGATTTTTTTTGGGCACTGGATTTACTTTCCTTGCCCCAGATATCGTCCCAGCCTGATTTGTACTCCGGGGTCTTGATGTTGCTGAAATAGCCGTAATGGCCAGCAGCGGCACCACCAACCGACTCCTTCGCCGACTTACCCTCTCCTTCTGAGGATGAAGAAGAAGTGACCGCCG
>JAYYZV010000035.1:0-5051 GCA_036339975.1 Pseudomonadota bacterium
CGCCGATTACCGTTATCGCCATCCCAAGACGAAGGCCGGTAATCACAGGGTTCACCATCGCGGGCATATAGATCTTGGTGATCATCTGCCACTTGGACAGATTGAAGGTCTGCCCCACCCGGATCAGCACCGGGTTGATCAGGACCATGCCGAGGGTGGTGGTAAACACCACAGGGAAGAACGCCGAAAGCGAGCCTTTTGCCATCTTGGATTCGATGCCGGTACCGAACATCAGGAACAGGATCGGGAGAAAGATGATCTTGGGCGTCGATCCGATGGCATTCAGATAGGGTTCCAGCGCACCGCGCAGCAGCGGACTTGTGCCCATCCAGATCCCTAGGAAGATCGCGATGATCGATCCCACAATGAACCCGACTATGTGTTCATCAAAAGTTATCCCGAGATCGCGGTAAAAGCTGGAGGAAACGAGCTCTTCGTAGATAGCAATTATGATGTTCCAGATATGCGGCACAACATCGTCATAGAGGATGCCGACGGTCCCCAAAGACGCGACAACCTCCCAGAGAAGCACTAGGCCGATCGCGGTTACAACGCGAATCCGCGTGATGGAATTTTCGTCGCTGCCCGGATCAGGTGTGCTGGTCTGGATCAGACCGGTCTTAACCATTTCTCGACCCTTCCAAACCCCCAGTAAAAAAAGACACTGACCATCACCACAGCAATGATGCTGGCATAGGTGCCAGGTGTGTCAAAGCGGAAATACATTTCTGAGACAATGCGTCCCAAGCCACCAAAATCGATCAGGTATTCGATGGCGACGATGTTTACCAGCGTGTACATGACGCCGATGCGGATACCCGTGAAGATGGTTGGTACCGCGCTGGGCAACTGAATTTTCCAGAACATGTCGCGGTGAGACACGTTGAAGCTTTGTCCGACGTTCAGCAGTGTACGAGAAACGCCGAGCAATCCCTGCCGGGTCTGAATAATGATGGGGATCGCACCAGGGATGAACCCCATCGCAATCAACGTCAGATGGCTGCGCCCGAAGATGACAAGGAACAGCGGATATAGCAGCACCGTCGGCGCCGCGAATGCCGCGGCCAGCCAACCTTCATAGGCAATTCCATAGCGCGTATTCCGGTACAAAAAATAGCCAAACGGCACACCGATGAGCAGCGCCAGAAAGGTTGCTGCCGCCGTCATTGCTAATGTAACAAAAAAGTTCCCGAACAGGTCCATATCCTCCTGAACCTCCGGGAACGCAAGAATGGTATCCGAAGGCCGGGGAACGACCAGCTGCATCACCCAGCCCGCCTCGACGGAAAATTCGAGTAATACCGCGCAAACGAAAAACCCGATTAAGCCGACAAAGACAGGCATTTTGTGAAGTCTGGACATATTCCCCGGCAAACGTTATTCGCGATCAAGCTACCGCGGTTTGTGGCCCATTGGATGCACCAGTTCTTTTAACTGTGCCGCCGTCAGTAGCTTCTTGATCTTTTTATTCTGAAGCGCGATTTCATTAATCTTATCGAGCCCAGAAAGTGGAAGCATGGTGGTTAACTCTGGAGGAGTATCCTGCGGCGCAGACTTCACATCCTCATAATTTAACTTCCAGCGTTTCGCATAAGCGCGGAGTCGTTTCTCGCTTGTGTAGGTTGTCGAACGACTTTCCTCCATAGCAACCATCAGCCGTTTGGCCGCTTCGCGATTTTTGTTCAACCAATTTAGGTTGGCAGCGATAACCCGGATTGTGACACCGTTTAATCCAGCAGCCGCCTTCCCCGTACCGATCACACGAATTTTCCCTTGGCGAATCAATCCCTTGTTGAGCGGGTAGACCGACCAACCAGTCGCGACCTGACCTGACATCAACTGGGTTCTTGAGCCAGATGGCCCACCAACAGAAGTCAGTTTAGCTTTCAGGCCCAAGGCGTTTTTAATATAGATCGCAGCAAGGTTTGTCGTTGAACCAGGCCTTGAGTAGGCTAATTCTTGACCAGCCTTAAGGTCTGTAAAAGTCTTAATTGGGCTGTCAGCCTTCACATACCAGTATAAATCCGGAACACCTCGAATATTGCTTCCGAGGACTCTGATTGGTGCTCCCTTTGCATACGCCGAGAGAACGCCCAAAACACCGTTCCCCCAAACGACATCCTGACTACCCGTCAAAACTGCTTGGAGGGATGCCGCACCGCCAGATCCGTGAATAACAGAAACATCAAGACCATATTTCTTGCAAATCCCCTCCTCGATACACGTATAGGGGTGATCCATCTCAAAAACGACTTTGGTACTATTTACCAACCTAACTTTATCAGCGGCAAATGACGGGCCCGCCAAAAGTGTGGCTCCAGCGACCCCAATAGCAAGTGATTTCAACATCTTGGACATATTTTCCTCCCGGTTCTGTTTGTCCACAACACAAAGTCTAGTCCAAAACTTTGTCGCAGGCGAACGGTCCTTAAGTAGCGGCTATTTCGGCTTCCGCTTCAACCATTCCCCGCGACGCCTCTTCGCGCAACAACGTCCATAATTTACCAACATAGGTACCAAATTCAGGGGTTGAAATAACCTCCGACGACCGCGGCCGAGGCAATTCTATGTCAATGATCTCCTTGATGACCCCCGGCCGGAACGACATGACGACCACCCTGTCCGAAAGCTGTACCGCCTCGGTAATGTTATGGGTGATCAGCAGCATGGTCTGGTTCAACTCAGACCAGATTTCCAGCATTTTGTCGCCCAACAACATTCTGGTCTGTTCGTCAAGCGCACCGAAGGGTTCATCCAACAGCATAATCCGCGGCTCATAGGCCAGCGTCCGCGCAACGGCGGTCCGCTGTTTCATCCCGCCGGACAATTGTGCGGGATAATGATTTTCGAAACCTTCCAGCCCCACCAGCTTGATGAACTTTCGCGCGGTTTCTTGCCGCTCAGCCTTCTCGACGCCCTCTACCTCCAGCGGAAAGCCAACATTGTCCAGCGTCGTACGCCACGGAAATGTAGATTCTTCCTGGAACACAACGCCTACGTCTTTATGCGCGCCATCGACGGGTCGGTCATCGATAAGTACTTCGCCGTCGTGATCGTTGATCAGTCCGCCGATGATGTTGAAGAGGGTCGATTTCCCGCAACCGGACGGCCCAATCACGGATACGAACTCACCTTCGGCGACGTTCAAATCTACCCCATCCAGCGCATTCACCGGGTTATCACTGTCGGCGTTGTACGTCATAGAGACGTTTTTGATTTCAAGAATATCCGCCATCGCCCTCGTCCCCTGTTAACTCGCCGTGCCGGTCGATGCCTCACCGCTGGCGCGGGTCACCATCGGCGATGAATAGCCGGGTTGCACCCGCACGTCGATCAGATAGGGCTCCCCACCGGCGACAGCCGCCAGCCCTTTTTCGAACGCGGCAACCAGATCGCCGACTTTTTCGATCGGACCGTCCGCCTTGACACCCTGCGCCCGGGCATAGCCGGCGAGATCAAGTGCCGGTTCGTCAATGCGCTGCCCAATCCAGCGGTTTTCTACCGGACGTCCCCGCTGTGTGGCCATCGCTTCCTGATGGACCTCGTCGTTAAAGTTCGACCGGTTGTTGGAAATAATAAAAAGCACCGGGATTTTATAATTCGCCGCGGTCCAGAGAGCAGAACCGCCCTGCATGAAGTCACCGTCGCCCAGGATAGCCACCGGCACCCGGTCGTCATCGATCAAGGCAAGGCCGACCCCGATGGCGCTGCCGGGCCCGCAGCCGAGACCGCCGCCACCGTCATTGCCCATATAATCCAGCGGATGTTCGAAGTGCCAGGCATCCGACGCCCAACCCAGCGGGACCCGGGTCAGTGTCAGGTCTAGGTCGCCTTTGGCTTCCTTCAATGCAAACGCGATATCACGTGGGGCGATTTTGGCATCCGGCGCCTTTTCGGCCTGTTCCAGCGCTTCGGGCTTCGCCTTCGCGCTGCCGTCCCATCGGGACTTTCCGCCGAGCTTTTGTTCCATGGCGTCCAGAAGCTGGGCCGCAAACACATCGGCATCCGCGAGAACCGGAATATCTGCCGGGGCAAGACCGAAATGATCCGCGCTCCAACCGTTATGCGCATAAGAATCGACCGTACAGTTCACGATCTTGCCGGGCACGCCCCCTCGCGGTGCCAGCGGCTTCAATGACCCGGCCAAGTCTACCCAATCGAATACGATAACCGCATCGGCGGCCATCAACTCTTCCTGTCCCAACGGGCTGACCCAGTTGGACGGTGCCCCTATATGCAGATCGTGATTGCTCGGGAACGCGACCCGGTTCTTCAGATCCGTGATGACACCCGCGCCGCAAAGTTCGGCGAGCTTCATCCGCCTGTCCCAGTCTTCTTTCTTTGCGGACATGCGCCCGTACATGAAGACCACGTTTTTTGCACCCTCGATCAAGTCCGCCGTCGCGGCCACCGCGTCATCCGAAGCAGGCGGCGGGTCGGCAAGATGGAAACGCGACACGTCCGGTATCGTCACCTCGCCTTCCTTTAGCGGCGTTTCCTGCAACCCGGCATCAAGACAGACATACACCGGCCCCTTCGGGGCCTGCTGCGCCATGATATTTGCCCGTAGCATGGTTTCGACGATTGCCTCGGCCGAGCGTGGCTCGTCGTCGTATTTCGTGTAGTCGCGCAGTAGCGCACCCTGGTCTTTCGCGGTGTGGATCCAGTCGATCCATGGCCGCCGCAACGGTGCATCTACCGGGCCGGTCGCACCCATTACCATGATCGGGGCCCGGTCGCACCAAGCGTTGAAGATACCCATCAGTCCGTGCATCAGTCCTACATTCGAATGCAGAATGGCGCCCATCATCTCGTCGCCGACTTTTGAATAGCCGTGGGCGATGGCAACGGCATGGTCTTCGTGCAGACACAACAGCATCTGCGGATCCTGATTTCCCAGGTAATTGACAAGCGAGTCATGAAACCCGCGATAGCTCGCCCCCGGGTTAAGCGACACGTATTTGATACCCAGCTTGCGCAGCATTTCCGCCGCAACATCGCTGACCCATTCCATTTGTTTATTATCGCCGGCAACGGGACGGTCGAATTTG